>JAADHD010000271.1 GCA_013152075.1 Verrucomicrobiota bacterium
TACACCGCCAAGTATGCTTCGGCTTATTACGGCCCGTTCCGAGGGGCCTTGGAATCCGCTCCAAAGTCGGGAGATAAGAAAACTTATCAAATGGATCCGGCGAACTGGAGAGAGGCGCTGCGTGAAGCCGAGTTGGATGTGTCGGAGGGTGCGGATATCATTATGGTTAAACCTGCCGGGCCCTATCTGGACATTATTCGTTTGATGCGGGAGTCGTTTGAATTGCCGATGGCGGCGTATCAGGTCAGTGGTGAGTATTTGATGATCAAGTCAGCTGCAGCTGACGGATGGATTGATGAAGAGGCGGTGATGATGGAGAGCTTGTTGGGTATCAGGCGGGCGGGTGCGGATATGATTTTAACCTACTTTGCCAAAACTGCGGCGCGTTGTCTTTCGGCGAGCTGAACCCTGAATTCATATGACGTCTTCTAGTCACAAGCATCAGAAGCCTTTGTTGATTTTTGATTTCGATGGCACTTTGGCGGATACACTTGCGACGGGCTTGGAAATTTACAATGAAGTCGCCGGAGATTATGGCTTGGGTGAGGTGAGCGAAGAGGAGTTGGAAGAATTGCGGAAACTGAATACGAGGGCGCTGTTGGATCGCCTAGGAATATCTCGCTTGTTGGCGGTGAAGCTGGCGGCCCGGATCAGACACTTATTAAGCAAGCGAATCGATGAGGTGCCATTGGTTCCCGGAGCTGAAAAAATGATTCGCGATTTACACGCCGCAGGTTTTGGAATGGGGATATTGAGTTCGAATGCGGTCGATAATGTGAGGCGTTTTCTTCATCATTATGGCCTGGAAGAATGTTTTCACTTTGTCGAAGCGGGCGCGAGTTTGTTTGGAAAAGGTTCGCGGCTGAAAAGCATTTTGAAACGCGAGCGCCGCGAGGCTCCGATGGTGATGTATGTCGGTGACGAAACCCGTGACATGGAGGCCGCGCGGGATGCGGGCATACACGGAGTGGCTGTGTGTTGGGGGGCGAACAGTCGGGAAGCGATGCTGACCGAAGATCCGGATTTTTGTGTGGATAAACCGAGCGACTTGGTGAAAGAAGCACTGAAACTGGCGAAGTAAATTTTGTTGTTGGTAGCCAATCGCGTTAAGCGCATTTTACCGCTTCGGGAAGCCGCGGAACATTTTTGAGACGGCACTTTGGATTCTGTTCCGGCGGCGACTTCCGCTGTCATTCAGTCCGATTTCTGCCTCTGCAGAACCGCGCCAGAGGATCTGCCGGGTTGTGGCACTACCAATACCCACAATAAGTGAACCCTGTTCAAACTGGTCAACGAGGGTGACCGTCGAAGGCATCATATAAGAGGTATTCACATAATGGGGCATACTTGAGCTGAATCCCATACTGGTATCAACCTGGGTCACTCGTGCCTTACTGGCCACTGAAGCGAAGTAGCCTACAAGTAGATCGCTAGGGCCTTGATTGACTCTTTGATAGCCGCGCTGTTGCAATTCGGCATCGACTGATTTTCGCACTTGCTCACGTAGCAGAGGACTGTCAAAGCGGGGTTTCCCACCGCCGGCGCTGGCCGGGGCGATGATCCATTGATAGGTGGAGTAAGCCGAAAGGTCGCTTGATGCGACAAGGTCAGAATCAACATTGAGTGTGGAACACGAGCTGAGCACGAAAGTCATCGCCGTGATGGTGAAAAGGAAATGGAGTCTGCTGCTGTGAATTCTCATGGATTGTAGTGGATTTGTAAACCGCTTGTCTATTGAGGTGGAAAATCTTTCAGCATCTTCTTAACTGCTTTGGCAATACGCTCTTTTCTAACTTCTGTTGAATCCTGAACGTTGACTTCTGCCTGCGCAGAGCTCCACCAGACGAGTTCTTTGGTTTTGGCGTCGGCGATGTTCAGGATCAGACTGCCTTGCTCATAGGTGCGGATGTAAGTCAGGGGACGGGCCGAGGAATCGGTCTGGACAGTTCCGATTAGTTTGGGGTCGGTCTGGCTTTTGTTGAAATCGTAGTTGGTGGCCACATCGTTGGCGCTGAGTTTGCTGTTGATGGCGACTTGAAAGCCGACCAGAAAATCGGCTTCTTCGAGGGTGGTTTTGCGATAACCTTGGTATTGCAGTTGTTCGTCCACGGCTGTTTTGATGCGGCGATTCACTGTGGGTTCGTCGATGGGGATTGTCCCTGTAGCCTTGGATTGAGGCATCCAGGCGTAGCCGAGAAACCTGGTGAAATCTTCGCTGTTATCGTGGCGATGGCTGACCTCGATCGTCGAACATCCGACCGCAGTGAAAGCGATGGTGAGAAGTGAAATGAGAATTTTCATGGGAATTGAATTGAATTTTGATAAGTAGCGGGCGTTCTCCCGACGGAATGAGGCTAATGTTATCGCAGGGCAAACGAGGAAACGCAAGCCGACAGTTGCCCCCTTGCCGAGAATCGTGTAGGGGACGCGTCAATATGGCATTGTTTACAAATTTCAAAGAGGCGAGTCTATCGGCAATGACTTTGGCGAAGGTGGGGAACCCACTCAAGGGAGAAGTTCTGCATACGTCGAAAACGCTCTGCCAAGTTGCGGAAGAGGATACGGAGTGGTTGACGCATTGTTTTTTGCGTTCATTCAGGGCATTGGAGCTGCATTGCCTGCACCATCATTCCGACCTTGCCAGCAACGAGATGTTTTCTTATGCGAGTAAAATTTTCGAAGCTCCAGATACTTTGCTGGAAAATGGAGCCCTCATTGCCAAGCATTTACACAGCGCATCCAATCATCCCAATATCAAAAACGGGGATTTATGCATAGGCTTGATCAAGGGCGTCAAAGTGGCGGGACAGGAAACGGATGCGATCAGTATCATTAAGTCCGAAAGCAAGGTGCCTTTTCTCCAGATCACGGTGGATGATGGAGATTTAAAACTGTCGACCCAGCAGGGGATTTATCCTGACAAAATTGATAAGGGCTGTTTGATTCTCAATCACAACCGCGATGAAGGTTATGCGGTTTATGTTTTTGATAAGTCAGGAGGAAACACGTATTTCTGGAACCGGGATTTTCTCGGTGCGATTCCGGTGAAAGACGAGGATTATTTAACCCGTCGTTATTCGGAGTTGTGCGTGGGATTTGCTGACGAGGGTTTACCGGAAAATACACCGCAGGAAGAGCGCCATTCTCTGGCCAGAAAGGCGGCAAGTCACCTTGCTGAAAAAGAAGAATTCAACCGGCAGGAATTTGAGCAGGAAGTTCTGGTTGAGCCGGAAATGATCGAGCAGTTTGCCAACTTCAAAGAGGAGTTCGAAAAAGAAGTCGACACTCCCTTGGACGATCAATTCAAGATTTCCAAAAAAATCGCCAAACGCGAAGAGAAGAAGCTGAAGAGCCGGATGAAGCTGGATACCGGGGCGGTGATCCGCCTGTCTTCTGCTCTGATAGAAGATTGCGAGGGGATCGTCGAGCAGGGTTATGACGAGGCGAAGAAGATGAAGTTCGTGAAATTGTTCTATAACGAGGAGCTTTGAGGCGGCGGGAGGGTTTTGGCCTGTTGTTGTGCAAATTTCCGATAATTAACTTCCCTTAACAAAATATTTAGGGTATCGATATGGTTTTGGGGAATTCAGAAAAACCGTCGTTGAATGCAGGAGGCAGAGCTTGAGCAAATCAGATCGATAAATCATCATCTTCGCCAGGCGATTGAGCAGGTGAGCGATGGTGTGTTGATTGTTGATGGGGATTTTTCCGTTGATGCGGCGGGACCGCGTATCGTTTATGCCAACCGTTCAGCGGGTTTACTGACGGGTCATCATCCTAGCGAGTTGGTCGGGCAACCATTGAAGTGTATTTATGATCCTGAAAGCCTGGATCATTTGCTCGCGAGGCTGGCTGCCGTTTTAAAAGCGGACCGAATTTTCGAAATGGAAAAAATCTGTGTGCTCAAGGGGGGAGAGAGCTCCCTTTTTCGCTGGACTATCCGGGGCATGAATGACGAGATGGGGCGACCGGTGAGTTTTGTGATGACTTTGCGACCGGTGGAAGACGTGTCGGGCTTGGATGAGCTGACGGTTGATGAGGTGACAGAGAAGGATGGGGAACGCTTGATCGAAGACAGTCTTGAGCAAGGTCGGGTGGAATCGCTGGCGATGTTGGCAGGAGGGATCGCGCATGATTTTAACAATGAACTGACAGCGATCACATCGAACCTCTCACTGACCCGCTTGGAAACACAGGAGGGTACGGAAATCCGCCAGCGGATCGATGATTCGCTGGAAGCTTGCGACAACGCCCAATCATTAGCGCAGCAAATTTTGGATTTCACCAAAGGGCGGACGCCGATGGTGAAGGTGGTGAAGATGGGTAAAATGCTGGAAAAAGTCTCCAAGCTTTCGATGATGGGTTCGCCGGTTCGAAGTGAGCTGAACATTCCCGAAGGAATTTGGGGAGTGGAAGCGGATGAGCGCCAGCTTCGCCAGGTGTTGAGTAATTTGATGATTAATGCTAATCAGGCGATGCCGGATGGCGGGGTGGTTCAGGCGGCGGTTGAGAATGTTGAACTTGCGGCAGGTGAAGTAGAGGAAGTGAGCGCGGGCCATTACGTTGTGACAACGGTACGTGACCGGGGCTGTGGTATTTCTCCGGAGAATTTGGCGAAAATTTTTGAGCCGTATTTTACTACGAAAAAGACGGGCAGTGGTATCGGTCTGGCAACTTGTCGGGCGATCGTTCAACGGCATGGAGGCACGATTACGGTGGAGTCAGTTATTAACGCGGGTACTGAATTCCGAGTTTATTTGCCGGCCTGTCGGATTGAACAGGGAGAGGTTTCCGAACCGGAAATTGAGGCTGATAAACAGGAAGTGAAGCGCGAAGCGGGAGTGATACCGGGTCAGGGCTGTGTGTTGGTGGTGGATGATCAGGACGGGGTGAGGCAGGCGGCTCAGAGATTACTTGAAAAATTAGGTTATCGCACAATTGCGGCAGCTGATGGGCAGGAGGCGATTGATTTGTATCGGCAACATTCGCGCACTACGGAACCGGTGTCAGCGGTGTTGTTGGATATGACCTTGCCCGGTGGACTCGATGGAGATGAGGTCAAAGACGAGATTCGCCGGATGGATGGCAGTGCCCGGGTGATCGCGACCAGCGGGTGGTTTGACGATGGGGCAGAGAACCAACTATTGGATCAGGGTTATGTCGGTGTGTTGCCGAAACCGTATGCGGTGGAAGAGCTGTCGCAGACGATGCATGCGGCATTGCAGGGGTGAGGGTTTTCAAGGGCACTGTAGATTAACACGAACGTCCACCTTCGTTGGTAGATCCGGGAGTAGGTAAAGGTGGTAATTCGGGTTCTAGCACACCTTTGGCCTTGGGAAAAGCGATGAAGGCTTCGATCAGCATCCAGACTTCGAGAGCCAGGGTGGCAAAACCGATGGAAACGAGTAGCCAGTTTTCTTTGGCTATCCACCCGCTTTCGCTGAAGAGCTGAAGGCTGAGTCCGACGGCGGGAAGGATGAGCATGAAAACGGTTGGCAGGGCAACGAACCAGATGGGCAGGTTGCGCCGCCACATCCAGAAAGTGATGACGAGAAAAGCGAGGCCGCCGAGCAGCTGGTTGGTGACGCCGAACAGGGGCCAGAGGATGAGCCCGCCTTTGCCGGCATTCTCCATGGTCCATTCTTTTCCGGGGGCGGGAAGAGCGGCGATGAGGCCGGCAATGACGATGGCAAAGATGGTCGCGCCATGTTTGTTGGTCAGCCAGCGAAAGGGATTAAAAGCGGGTTTTGTTGTGGCTTCACTTTCTTTGCTTGGCACAAAAATGGCGGCCAGTTCCTGAACGACGTAACGTTGCAAACGGCAGGCGGTGTCGAGGGTGGTGGCGGCGAAAGAGGCGACAAAAACTCCCATTAGGGCGATTGAGAACCCCGCGGGCAGACCGAGAGCTTTGAGGAAGTTGGCCGAACCTTCGACGAAGGCCCCGACTTTGGCGATCAGGCCACTGGATGCACCCCAACTTGCGTAGCGGGCGTCATAGGCTTCAGCTCCAGTGAGTATGCCGCCATTTCCGTCTGGATTGCTGCTGCCGAGTCCAAGGCCGGCAACACAAGCGAGAATCACCAGCACCGCGAGAAACCCTTCGGTGAGCATGGATCCATAACCGACAAACTGAGCATCGGTTTCACATTTGATTTGTTTGCTGGAGGTGCCACTGGAAACGAGGCAGTGAAATCCACTGATCGCTCCACA
>JAADHD010000268.1 GCA_013152075.1 Verrucomicrobiota bacterium
CTCGGCTGAGGCAGTTCCCTCACCCATTGCAACTGCAAGCTCTCAGGCAAAGAGTCCGGCGACCAGCTACCCCGCCCAGCATCATATCTCCACATCGGCCAATCGCCCGCCTGCAAATGAGGACTTCCCATTCCCGCAAATAATAAAACCACCCCAATCCATTGTCGTAAAATGCACATAGAATGCAAACCTCCAATCGTTGTAGCCACAGGGCAACTGATTCTTCTATTTGATCAGCCTTGCCAAAAACCCTGTTTCCCCTAGAGTGGCCAGCGTGAAACAAGCATTTGTCCTCGGCGCCGGAAAAGGCACCCGTCTGAAAACACTAACGGCAACTCTGCCGAAACCTTTGATCCCCATTCATCAGAAACCACTGATCACCTATTCCTTTGATCACCTGATTGCTTGCGGATTCGACCATTTCATGGTCAACACCCACCACTTACCCGACAGCTTTTCTCCCGCCTTCCCTGACGGTACCTACCGGGACAAGCAACTTGAATTCCGTTTCGAGCCACAGCTACTCGAAACCGGAGGCGGCATTGCCAATATCGCCGACTGGTTGCCAAAGGATGAATCTTTCATAATTTACAACGGGGACATCCTTTCCGACATGAACCTATCCCCTGCGATTGAAGCACACCAATCCTCTGGCAACCTCGTCACCCTCGTTCTGCGCTCGGAAGGAGAGGCTCTTCAAATAGCCCTCGACGAGCAAAGCAAGCAGATCTGCGATATACGCAACACCCTGCAGACGGCTTCATCGCGCCTCTATCAATTCACCGGAGTCTATCTGGTGCACCCTGATTTTCTGAAACTTCTCACTCCTGGGAAAAAAGAATCTGTGATCCCTGCTTTTCTTAAACTCATCGAGCGAGACAGCCTTGGTGGAATCGTCATTGATGACGGCATCTGGTCCGACCTGGGCACACGGGGCACTTATTTGCGAGCCAGCGCCAACCTCTCGACCAATGGCTTTCCAAACTACGGCAGACAAACGCAACAACAACGCCTCCATCCCGATGCAACAATCCATCCTGATGCCCATGTCTGCCCCCTGTCGTCCATCGGATCCGGTTGCATTGTCGGTGCCGGTGCCCGTATAGATAACTCCATTCTCTGGCCCGATTCCGAAGCCGCAGCAGAATCCTCTCTGCGTAATACCATTGTGCGTAGCGGAGAAAGCGCTACTGGCATCCTGATTGACCAGGACGTATAACAAACGAGTGCACTCATGACTTCCGATCTTTCCGCTATCGAAGCTCTCACCCGTGAAGCTTTTTCTCTTCCTGCGAATTCAAAACTGACAGCGGATGAACTGATCAAAGGCGGCTCGGGAAGACGCTTCTACCGCGTGACCAGACCGGACGAAGCGTGGAGTGTGATCGCCATGCACTACACGATGGAGCGCCCTGAAAATGCCCGCTTTGAAAGTGCGACCCATTTCCTTGCTTCCAACGCAGTCAATGTTCCCAATATTCTGGCCAAAAGACCGAAATCACACCTGCTCTGGTTAAGCGACTTGGGAAGTCATGATCTTTGGTCCACCCGTAAGAAAAATTGGAGTAAAACACAAGCGCCACTATACCGGTCAGCACTGAAACAAGTATTCAAAATCCACACAACCCCTGTCGCTGACAACCCTGAGCTCCCCTCACTCGAACCCCCCTTCGACGCAGCGCTGTATCAGTGGGAGCAGGATTATTTTTTCAAAGAGTTCGCCTTACGTTTCAGTGATTGCCCCGAAACTGAAATCGAAACACTCAGCCAATCACCGGAAGCCGGAGCTCTGGTTGATGAACTTTCCAAACAAGCCCGCCAGCTTATTCATCGTGACTTCCAATCGCAGAACATCATGATTTTAAACAACGAAGCCTGGTTGATCGATTACCAGGGCATGCGTCTCGGACTTCCTGAATACGATGTCGCCTCCTTGCTGTTTGATCCTTACGTCTCACTGACTGGGGAGCAACGTGATGAACTGATCGATTTCTACTTCTCCCTGAAGCAGGAAACAGGACACACAGAGACTATCGATACTTTCCGCCGTCGCCTGTTTCTCTGCGCGACTCAACGATTGATGCAAGCTCTCGGAGCCTATGGATTCCTCGGCATCAGCAAAGAAAAAACCTCATTTCTCCAGCATATTCCCGCTGCACTTGAAGCTCTTCGGGAAGTCGCAATAACACATAAAACGTTCCCCAGCCTGGGTAGTATCTTGAGTCTGAAGAAATAAGCTGTAGCCTGTCGCTACATGCCGAATCAGCAATCCCGAAAATCCAACCGCACTAGCGGGAGCCTCCCTACTGAGCCGAAAAGCGTGGTGATTGAGAACGTCACCCCTTCGATTGCTGGTGGGCGGCATAGCGTAAAAAGAGTGCCCGGGGAACAATTTACGGTTGAAGCTGATATCTTCAAAGACGGTCATGATGAACTTGAAGCCGTCCTGAAATGGAAAACACCTAAAGCTCGTGTGTGGCAGGAAGTTCGAATGTTACCCTTGGAAAATGATCGCTGGAGCGCTTCCTGCAGCTTCAACAAAACCGGAAAATACCAATTCACCATCGAAGCCTGGGGCGATTCTTTTTTTTCATGGCTACATGATTTGGAACGACGCCTGGACGGAGATCAAACCTCATTTGACACTGAATTCAGTGAAGGAAGCCAGATTCTCCTCTCCGCTTCTACACGAGCCCTCTCCACCAAAAAACCACGCGCCTCCGACAAATCAGATAGCGACACTTTCAAGCAACTCTCTGATCTTCTGCTCACCAAAGCCTCACCGCAGTCAGTCGTCGAAGCGCTGAAAGCTCCGCACGTTTTCTCTCTCGTGCGTCGTTGGCCGGACCGCCATCTGTCCAGCACCCTTGCCGCACCACTGCCACTGGTCGTGGAACGGCCCAAAGCTCGTTTTTCTGCCTGGTATGAATTTTTTCCACGCTGCGCCGAAGGTCGCGCTGACAAACACTCCACCTTTCGTGACTGTCTGCCACGACTCCAGGATGCAGCTGACATGGGCTTCGACGTGGTTTATTTTCCACCTATCCACCCCATCGGCCGATCCCATCGCAAAGGAAAAAACAACTCAGTTAGCTGCAAACCTGGCGAACCTGGTTCGCCCTGGGCAATCGGAGCTAAAGAGGGTGGCCACTACTCGATTGCTCCCGAACTGGGCACCCTCGATGATTTCAAATGGCTCATCGGCGAAGCGCTTGATCGCAACATTGAAATCGCCATCGATTTTGCCATCAACTGCTCACCCGATCACCCCTATGTAAAAGAACATCCCGAGTGGTTTTTCCACCGCCCGGACGGCACCATCAAATACGCCGAGAATCCTCCGAAAAAGTATCAGGACATTTACCCCCTGAATTTCCTCTGTGATGACTGGCAAAACCTCTGGCGCGAAATGGTCAACATCGTGCTTTTCTGGGTCGATCACGGCATCCATATTTTCCGCGTAGATAACCCCCACACCAAACCTGTCGCATTCTGGGAATACCTCATCGCCGAAGTGCATAAGAAGCACCCGGACATTTTGTTTCTCGCCGAAGCATTTACCCAACCAAAAATGATGCAAGCTCTGGGCAAAATTGGTTTCACCCAGAGTTACACTTATTTTACCTGGCGAGAGAGCAAAGAGGAGCTCAGTGAATACGTCACCGAGCTCACCCAAGGCCCGATGCGCGATTATTACCGGGCCAATTTCTGGCCAAACACACCTGACATCCTCCCTTACCACTTGCAAGACGCTGCCCCGGCAGTATTCAAAATTCGTGCCGCTCTGGCCGCCATGCTTTCTTCATCATGGGGTATTTACAGCGGATTTGAACTGTGCGAGAACCAGGCCCTACCGGGTCGTGAAGAATATCTTGATTCAGAAAAATACCAGCTCAAAGAACGCGACTGGAATTCAGCTGGGAACATCAAAGAATTCATCAAACGACTGAATCAAATACGACAGGAAAATCCAGCCCTGCACGAATATGCGAATATTGAATTCATTCCGACAGAAAATGATCAAATAATAGCCTGGATCAAATGGACGGGCGATTGCGATCAAGCCATTATAGTGATTGTGAATCTTGATCCCAAAAACACCCAGGAATCGATGATCCAGCTACCACTTGAAAAACTAGGCATCCCAGCAGAGCAGTCATTTGAGGTGAGCGATCTGATGTTTGATGAAAGCTATAACTGGCAAGGTCACTCAAATTTCATCTCCTTGTCACCCCGGTCAAAACCCATGCATGTTTTGAAAATTGTGAAATGACCGTTTAGCCAGACTTCCTGTATCTCGCTACCACAGCCCTCTTACACACCGCCTACTGCATACGAGTGAAATATCGAATCGTTACATTTCTGGTTTTTGGAACTGCCCTTTTTTTTCTGGGAGAGCAAAGCGCCAATGAACATCACCTACCCTTCACGCAAAGCTTGGATCGAGTGTGGCTGGAATTTTGTATCGCTAACACAAGTGACCGCCTGACAGACGGCTCTGTCACCTTGGTCCGAATCGACGACACCTACGAACCTGCCCTGCCCTCGGATGAGCTGACTCGCCTTGATTATGCCGTCATTCTGGCAAATATCGAAAAATTTAAACCTCAATCAGTAGCCATCGCCCCCTCCCTTCAGTGGCCAGAGACCAATATCATCAACCAAAAAGCGCTAAAAACCCAGTGCTCGAAAATGCCCCTCCTCACTTTGGGCGCCGTTGTTGAAAACAGCCCCGTCCCCGATAAAAACAGTGACTCGGATCAATACAGCTTACTCGCTAACATCGAAGGAGACACTTCGCAAATCACCCCGTTCACCCGGACCGTCGCCTATCCGGAAGCAGACTCCCGAGCGAACGGTCGTGCCGCTTTCACTGAAATTGAACTCAGCAACATAGAGGAAAACAGCGGAACACTGACTATCCCGCTGATCGCAAAACACGGTGACAATATCGTCCCCTCATTCATTCTTCTGGCAATCATCAATCATACTAAACACAAGCTTGAGAATGTCTCAGTCCAACTGCCGCCGGCTGTCTCAAGAGGGGAAATATTGATCGGAGAAGACTATGTCATCCCGATCGATAAAACAGGCCGAATGAAAATTTACGAACATGCCGCCATCGCACCACCACTTTATCGAACAGTCAGCGCCACTGAATTACCACTCGCCCTGTCAGAGGACCCTTCCATCAAAGCACTTCAAATAGACCTGGAAGATGAATACCAATCTCTATCCAACAATCTAATAGTGATCGGGCTTGATCGAAAAAGCGACCGGCTCCTGGCTTTAAGCAGTGGTGATAAAATATCCCTCTCCGAGCTCATCACCCGGTCGATTGCAACTATTCAAAGCGGAAGGTTTATCGAGCAATGGCCTTTGCCGGGCAGATTAATTGGCTTTGCCGGCATCATTGTTGCCGCCCTCAGATTGTACCAATTCAGCCGTTGGAAAGTTTTGATCTGGGGAGGGCTCCTTACATTCCTTTATATTGGCGGCAGCGTTTTTGTTTTCAAAAGCTCCTTACTATGGACTCCTCTATTCACGCCCCTTGCGCTATTCGCCACGCTCATCCTGATTGGCATCATCCTGCCCCACGTCCCTTCCAACAAAACCACATCTGCTGCTTTGGAATCTGATGGAACATCCAAAGATCTTTCTTAATGGCGCAGATAGATTAATGTTAGCCCTCATTGTTTTCGCCTCTCTATGTTACCCTGGTTCCAGAACAATCAATTCCCTCTCTACCTCGCCCCCATGGCAGGGGTGACCGATCTCATTTTTCGAGGAATCTGCAAAGAGATGGGCGCTGACGTCATGACCACGGAATTTGTGTCCGCGGAGGGCATTCTCCAAGCTGACAAACGGACAAAAAAATACACCGAATTTGATGAAGAACAACGACCGCTAGGCATCCAATTATTCGGTGCCAAGGGCGAGCGCATGGCCGAAGCCGCCCATAAGGTCATCGACTGGAAACAACCGGACTTCATCGACCTTAATTTTGGCTGTCCGGTCAAAAAGGTGGTTTCTAAAAATGGCGGTTCCTCCCTTTTGAAAGACTGCCCCCTACTCGCCGATGTGGCAGGAACGGTAGCCCGTAGTGTCGGCGAACGCGTGCCGGTCACTGCCAAAATCAGAATCGGATGGGACTCCGCCTCCATCAATGCCCCTG
>JAADHD010000116.1 GCA_013152075.1 Verrucomicrobiota bacterium
TAACCGTGCCGACGGTGCATTCAACGCGTTCGGCGATTTCTTCATAACGCAGGCCTTCGACCTCTTTGAGAAGAATGACTGAGCGATGTTCGGGTGAGAGTTGGGCGATGGCGTCTCGAATGCTTTGTTTGAGCTCTGTGCGCACGGCATTTTCATCGGGCCGCGCCATGTCCCGGGGTGAAGTCGGGGCGCTTTTGTCGATCTGATTGGCCTCAATACTGTCATCGAATTCTGATTTATCGACTCGGTTTTGTTTTTTTCTTAACCAGTCGTAGGTGACGTTGTGAGCGATTCGATAGAGCCAGGTATAAAAATTGGAACGCGCCTGAAACTTTGGCAAAGCTTTCCACGCTTTCACGAAGGTGTCTTGCGCCAGATCCCAGGCGTCGGCTTCGTTATGGATCATGTTTACGGTCATGGCGTATATTTTTCCTCGGTAGCGGGTGACCAGCTCGTCGAATGCCTGCATGTCTCCCGCTTGTGAGCGGGTTACGAGTATCTCGTCGGCTGGTTCCACGTTTTCACTGTCCAAAGGCTTGTTGTTTGTATTACCTATGGGCTTTTTGGACTGTCCGCAGGTGTCTGTACCGAGATTGGACGCTATGGGATCGTTTTTATTCATTCACAGATGAATTATTTTTTGTTGGAGAATTATGCAAAAAACCCTGACCTCAGGGGAGTGGCATCGATGATGACGAATTTTTTGTGAAATGGAACTAAAAAGTGTTCTCCCTGCCCTGGAATTACTTTTTGATCACAATTTCGACTCGGCGATTGAGGGCCTGATCATCAGCTGACCCGTTTGGATTGATCAATGGCCGGGTTTTCCCATAGCCCACTGCCTGAATGTTGGCCCCGTCAATTTTCAGAGTATGGATCAACCAGTCGCGCACCGCTCCGGCTCGACGCATGCTGAGCTGAACGTTGGCATCATCTCCGCCAATGGTATCGGTGTGCCCTTCGATAATGAAGCGTGAGCCGGGATTGGTCTGGATGATGAACCCGAGCTTCATCAAGCTGAGGCGCGCTCCTTCCCGCAGTTGCCATTTGTTGTAGTCGAACAATAGATCGGTGGGCATGAGAATGGGTTTGGTGCCATCGGGTATGCCACTGCCGGTTTTTCCCAGCAAACCGTCCAGGCTACTGAAATTATCGGTGATTTTTGAGCCTCCATCATTGGCTGATACTTTGGCAGCTGCACGATGAAAAAATTGATCGGTGTCCACCCCTTTGGTGATGTCATCCATATTGAGCTCGAGGATGGGTTGTTCCTTTGAGACGACCGGGCTTTCATCGATCAATTTTTCCCGCAGGTTCATGAGATCCTTGCTCACGATGTTGGCAGCTGCGACGTCGATTTTTTCAGCTACTTCAGCGAGTATTTTTTTCGGAGATGCGGGTTGGATGTTGGAGAAAATTTTTGCGCTGTCGACTTCGGGAGTGAGTTTGATTTCCTTGTCAGGCAACTGATCGAGGATATCAAATTCATCAAGCGTATCGTCGAGCAGAGGGATGGCGTTATCGAGTATTTCCGGAGTGATGGACTCCGGGGCCTGAATAGGCTTGGGGAGAAAGTTTTCCAGCGTTTCCTGATCGATAATCAACTGTTCCTTACGTGCCTGGAAAACGATGACGTCCGTTGGATTGGTAGTGATTTGTGCCTGCCACTCAAGAAGGCCCAGAGTGACAAAGAGGATCAGATGCAGCACTACGGAGATCATTATAGCCAGTAGTATCCACCAACCGAGATTGCGTGTGGTTTCGGTTTTAAAACTGGTGGCATGCCCAGAGGCGTTTTGCCATGAATAGTTCGGTTGCATTGGAGGCTACAGTAGCACGGATTGACTATCGCTACAAGGAGGCGGAGAGTTGGGGGAGGCGAGAAGAGTCGGGTGGAACTGCGAATGAATGTTAAGATGGGCTTCCTGTGAAGAAACGACGAATTAAATTTTTTATCACCTTCATTTTGCTCGTTTTGGTGGGAGTTATTGCTATCAATGCGCTTGCTTATAATCACGCTTGGTCGATGCTTCGTTTTTCGACAGATTCACAGCGCACTGATCGCCCCGAAAATCTTACGCTTTATGGTAAGGTAGAGGTTCTTGTTTCGGGTGTGACGATTCCTCGTCCAGTAGGAACGCAAACCCCAAGGAATCATCACTTGGATTTTCAGGAGGGCCTGATTGATTGTGCTGATGGTATTCAACTCGGGTATTGGCATATTCCTTGCCCGGGAGCATCAAAAATCATTCTGATGTTTCATTCTTACGGTGGAGAAAAATCTTCTTTGTTAGGTGAGGCTAAAACTTTTTACGATCTTGGTTATGCAACAGTTCTCGTTGATTTTCGAGGGTCAGGGGCTTCGTCGGAAAATTATACGACTATTGGTTATCACGAAGCCGGGGATGTGGCGGAAGCTCTTCATTTTGTCAGAAAATCATTTCCCTACCAGCGGCATTTTCTTTTTGGCCAGTCGATGGGGTCGGTTGCTGTTCTTCGTGCTTTGCATTCAGAAACTGTCCAGCCAGACGGGATCATCATAGAAGGCGTTTTTGATGAGGTTTTGCACACGGTGGAGCACCGATTCGAGGCTATGGGAGTGCCTTCATTTCCTAGTGCGCGCTTGCTTTTATTTTGGAGTGGTCAGCAATTTGGTTTTGACGCTTTTGATCACAATCCGGTCACTTACGCCAAGTCCGCAGCATGTCCGGCTGTTTTTCTTCACGGAACTGAAGATGTTCGTGCTCAAGTCGACGAAGCTCGACGGGTGTTCGATGCCATTCCGACTACTAAAAGGTTTTACGAATTTAAGGGGCTGGGGCACCAGAGTTATGTGGGCTACGATCCACAGCGCTGGAAAAAAGCCGTGCAGTGGTTGATTGATCAGTCAGATGAATAGCTTTTGCCGTGTTCTTTGATGCGTTTTCTGAGCTTTTTCAGCAGATCTGGGCTGGCATCGAGTTCTTCACACAGGGCGCTGATGACTTCGAGGGTGGGACGGCTGATGTGGTGTTCCATGCCTTCGACGTCTTCATAAATGGTGTCTTCATCGAGGCTAAAGTGGCGGAGTAGGCGGGTCAGCAGTTGATGCCTACGAGTGATGGCTTCGCCGACTTTTCGGCCACTGTCGGTAAGGGTGAGCCCGCGGTATTTTTCGTAAATGATGTAACCCTCACCGTCGAGACGCTGGATCATGTTGGTGACGCTGGCTTGGGCGAGTCCCAGATTTTCCGCGATATCGACGACCCGGGCGTAGCCTTTCAATTCGATCAGATTGTAAATTTGCTCCAGATAATCTTCGACCGCTCGTGTTTCATTGCGGACGGATTTTGCGCGGGTCGGATTTTTTCCGGTAGCTGTGGATTTCGAAACGGCCATGGTGGGAAATGAAAAGGGAACAGCTATCTGACTAAATCGCGGTGCTATCTGAAGGTGTTGGTTGAGGGTGTTGCTGTCCATTCTAATGCACGATTCGGGTTTTGGTCAAAAAAATCCGTTATCTATAAGACCTGACGGTTTGACAAATAACGGATTCTGCGGATTTCTACACTATCAAAATTTAATTTACTGGAATCTGACGGACAGGCCTGCTCCGATGAAGAAATCTTCGGCAGCTTCGTTCAGCCCCCATCCAGCGCGGATGTCTGCTTGTATGTTGTTGTTGATTAGGTAAGTGAGACCTCCGTTGAAATAATGCTCGTTGTCATTATCCCCACTTCCGGTGGGAAAGAGGGCGAACCATTCGGTGTAGGCGCCGACTTTTTCGGTCAACGTAAAAGCGATGGTCCATGACTGGGCGAGTCTGAGAAAATCATCACCACTGTCTTCGAAGCGGCGATTGATCTGAGTCGAGCCAGCCGTTGAGATGAAACCGTTGATCTGCCATGCGTAGATCCAGTTGATGCCGGGTTCCCAACCATTCGATGAAAAGGCATTGCTACCGGTTGGGACAAAGGTCTGGGGGATGAGAGCCATTTCGGGGAGTAATCCTTCCTGGGGAGTTAGGGCAATTTTGAATCCGAAATAAAGATCGGAGAATCCTCGTTCGCCCGATTCGGTTTGCGGAAAAATAGCGAGCCGTAATTCTAGCCAATCCTCCAGAATGCCATATCGAAGTAGGGGTTCACCCAGAGAATGCACATCCGAGCCATCAGAGTCGATGTAAGTGTAGCCGAGTTCGATTTGAGCAACGCCTTTTCCGACGGTGACGCTGGCTTCGGTGAAATCGGGACGGTCCGTTACCAAGGGTTCGTTGAGGTCAGGTCCTCCAGTGACATTGGAGCTCCATTGAAACAGTGTACCGCGTGCAGGGGTGGTGGATCCGGCGGGGGCCATTGTCGCCGGTTCTCCCGCTTGGGTGGAGGAGTTGATCGCAAGGATTATCAGTAAGATGGTTAACGCGCGGTTGATTGCGATGGTGGGATATTTCATTGCCGATAAATAAGTTCGGACAAAGTATAGTCAAGGCTAAGTTTGTTATCTTAATGAAGATATCATTTCTTATAATAGTTTTTACTTGCAAGCAGATATTAAGCAGGCTTACTGTATTTTCCATGGTCGGGAATCTATCTAGAAATAAAAAGCGAAACGCTTTTGTGTATTCGGTATTGTTAGTTGCCGTAGGCTCTCTGTTACTATCATGCGGGCAAACACCGGCGACGAGTGAGGGGGCTGGTGATGGGGGGCAAAGCGCCGATCAGCCCTTACGAGTTGTTGCCACGACGACCATGGTCGGGGATATGGTTCGTGCCGTAGGGGGTGATAGGGTGCATCTTGAGACCTTGATGGGGCCGGGGGTTGATCCGCATTTATATAAACCGACGGCGGATGATGTGGCGCGTTTGCGTCAGTCTGATGTGATTTTTTACAGTGGCCTGTTGCTTGAAGGGCGGATGGCGGATTTGTTCGTTCGCATGGCGGGCGGTGGTCAGGCGGTTTACGCAGTGACAGATGCCATAAGCGATGAGGAGAAGCTGGAGCCGGAAGAGTTCAAGGGGCATTATGATCCACATGTGTGGTTCGACCCTGTGATGTGGTCCAAGTGCATTGGCTCGGTGGTGGAAGCTTTGGTGAAAAACGATCCGTCCGGTGAAGAGGTTTATCGCAACAACGGAGAAGCTTTGCGTAAGAAATACCTGGCGGCCCACGAGTGGGCTTTGAAAAAAGTGGCTGAACTGCCAGAAGAAAAAAGAGTCCTGGTGACCAGTCATGATGCGTTTAATTATTTTGGACGTGCCTATGACTTTGAAGTGGTTGCGGTGCAGGGAATTTCTACGGTGAGTGAGGCGGGGTTGGCGGATATCGCCAAGATGGTGGACTTCATCAAGAAGAGAGAGGTAAAGGCGATTTTTGTGGAATCGAGTGTGCCGAGAGCAGCGATCGAAAGGATCAGCAAGGATTCAGGAGCAGTGATTGGTGGGGAATTGTTCTCGGATGCAATGGGAACCGAAGGGGAAATGTTTGATGTCGGCAATGGCGAGAAAGTGGATGTCGGCACTTATGAAGGGATGTTGAAACACAATGTCTATTTGGCGATTGAGGCTTTGAAATAGTTCGAATGATGCCCGAGCAAAAAACAGCAAGCGATCTGGCTCTTGAGACGCATGATTTGAGTGTCGCTTATCATAAAAAACCGGTTCTCTACGGGGTTGATCTGGCGATTCCAAAAGGTCAGTTAGTGGGTATTGTCGGGCCGAATGGCGCAGGTAAATCCACCTTGATCAAGGCGGTGATGGGTTTGTTGCCCTTGCGCAGTGGTTGGGTGGAAGTGTTCGGACAGCCTTTTGGGAAAACGAAAACCCAGGTGGGTTATGTGCCGCAACGTGAGTCGGTCGATTGGGATTTTCCTGTGAACGTGATGGATGTCGTAATGATGGGACGATATGGGAAACTCGGATTGTTCCATCGCCCGAAGAAGGAAGACCGGGAAGTGGCGCGCGAGTGTCTGGATAAAGTGAAAATGTTGCCCTTTGCTAATCGTCAGATTTCGAATTTGAGCGGTGGTCAACAACAGCGGGTATTTCTTGCGCGGGCATTGGCTCAGGAGAGTGATCTATATCTGATGGACGAGCCTTTTGCCGGAGTGGATGCGGCTACAGAATCAGCGATCATCGAGTTGCTGAAGGAATTGAAAAATCGCGGTAAGACCATTTTGGTGGTGCATCATGATTTGA
>JAADHD010000355.1 GCA_013152075.1 Verrucomicrobiota bacterium
AGTCCGACAGTTTTTCTATTTTCACCTTTTTGTTTCCACCTGCCGATAGGTTTCGCTTAATTGCAGGGAGGTGAATGTCGGGAAGAACAACCAGATCCTTCTCCCCGCTCAATGCGTACACCGGACACTTCACTTTCTCCAAAGTCGGGCCGGGATCATAAGCAACAAACGAAGCCAACCACGGTGATTGTCCATCTTGTATCTGCATGAGTTGTTTCCCCAAAAATTGCCCCATAAATCCCAGTTTCACTTGTTTCTCCGGAGGCAGGGCTTTCACCGTTTTATCAAATTCAGCATAAATTGCCGCCGCTTTAGCCATATCGGGAGGAGTTTGCGTCAACAATTTGTAAAACGAGTCCAGTAATCGTCGGCTGAGTTTTAAAAAATCTTCATCGACCCCAGACGCGCGTCCAATGGCGTCCGAATGAATCAGCAAGGTCTGATCTCCCCGCACACCGGGTGAAGCCAGCAAAACAAGGAAGCCAAGATCATCTCGTTTGCTTGCCACAATAGGAGCGATGAGCCCGCCTTCTCCGTACCCGATAATACCTATGGCTGCCGAGTTGATTTCTTTCTGTGATTTTAAAAAATCCACAGCGGCATATGCATCTGTGGCAAAATCCATAGTCGTACCGTTAGCATGAGTTCCCGTGGATTTCCCGACGCCGCGATCATCATAACGCAAACTAGCGATGCCTTTCCTCGCCAAATAATCAGCAAGCACCGCAAAAAGTTTATGATCATAAAAAGTGGCATCACGATCTTGAGGACCCGTATCAGACACTAATATCACCGCCGGAACGGCACGCATTGACTTAGGTAGAGTCAATGTTCCTGCGAGACGGTTGTCTCCCAATTTGTTGGCGAACTGAACCTCCTTCACTTGATATGGAAATGGTGCTTTCGGAGTCTGCGGACGTTTATACGTCCACTTTTCATCCGATCGCTTCAAATCCATTGAAAATTTATTTCCCTTTTCTCCCACCCAATCTCCCGAAATCCGCCCGCTCTTCAAAGACACCTTACCTCGAAAAATTCCCACCTTTTCGACCTCGATTGACAGGTTACGCCCTGATAATGTTGCTGCTTTTATCGGCATCGGCGCCGGTGACATCTGCGGCACTCTCAAAGTTCCACTGACCAGGCCATTAGGCGACTGTTTCAAGTCATAGACCAACTTGAACTCCTGCCCTTCGAAGGCCAGTTCGCCAACCCAGGTTCCCGTAAGTGAATCTTCTTTTTTATCTGCCGCCCAAGAACTCGGCATCAATGCCAACAACAACAACACCGCCCCACATCTGGAAACGAAAACCCTTTGCAAAATCAGCCACTTACTTTTCACACTCATGATAGTCGCATTTCGCTCTCATCTGGTTACAAATATTATTTATCTGGAGATCGAGGAGAACGGCGAAGCATCCAATACAGCCCACCCGCTATTACTAATATGCCTGCTAACACCTCTATCACCCCCCAGCGAGAGGAGTCTGTTTCTACAATTACCACCGCTCGCTCTTCCCCCGCTTCGCTTGACTCCTGACTTCTTTCTCCCGCCGGCAAATCTTCAACTCCCTCAAAGGGATCTCCCTCAATGATCTCAGAAACTTCCACCGGAGAACTGAACTCTCCAGGGTACAACACCTCTGCCCGTCTCCCAGGTATGCCGTCCTTGAAAGTGACCATTACCACAGCCGCCGTTGTGTCCGGAGAAACCCGCAAAGTAAAATTTCCCGCATCTTTCGGAATCTCCCCAGATAAAGTCACCAACACCTTTACTTTTACTTCCTGAATTTCAGGATCGGCTTCAGGGTCTTTAAACAGCTCACTCTTTGCCTGTGGTTCGATCTGGATATCTCCAAAAAACAGGTCCAAAGCTTCCGTTGAGAAAAAATCAGCTGCCTGCTGAGGAGATACTTCGTCATTTATAGCCGGATCTTCCGACGGATAAATGTCCATCGCCAACTCGATACTATACTTGCGGGCTTTGGTATCAAATTTCGAAACCACAGACACCGCCGTCACCTTGTGCGCATAGCTATCAGTCTCAGCAAAAAGGAAAATAACCGTTGCGCATATAACCGCAATTTTCCAGCTCAAGTTCTGGAAGCACTTCATGACTGAAAAATTATGTTTATTCATTCTTTGGCTGACTTCAACTCCTCCATCAACTGCCCCATTTTTTGACCTTCACCTTCACTCGGGCGAGGCAAAATCCCACCTTCAAGAAATAGAGTTTCCAATGAAATTCCCGTTAGATTTCCATCCAGAATTTCAAAATGATCAGGAGTGATCAAAGAAGGGTGAACCACTCCACAGGTATGTGAAAGCTTGAGGACTTCCTGCCTCAAAGTCACCACATAGTTACCCAGTCTCGCCGATTTTAAAGTCGGATCCAGACCCCGCATCAGCCATCGATTATGGGTTGCCACCCCTGCCGGACAATGCCCCGAATGACAACGCTGTGCCTGAATACACCCAATCGACAACATCGCTTCACGAGCCACGTTGACCATGTCGCATCCCATCGCAAAGGCCAACAGTGCAGGCACTGGAAATCCTAATTTTGCTGAGCCAATAAAAACCACCTGATCGTGAATTTCTCGCTTAACAAACTCACCGTAAACCCTGGGAAAGCCCAACTTGAAAGGCAACGCCACATGATCTGTATAAGCCAGCGGCCCGGCCCCCGTGCCCCCTTCCCCGCCATCAATGCAGATGAAATCCACCCCGCGATCCGTCTCCGCCATTAACTGCGCCAGCTCCTGCCAGAATTCTATCTCACCCACCGCCGACTTGATACCCACAGGCAACCCTGTTGCGTCAGCCAGTTTTTCAACAAAATCAAGCAAGCTATCTGCTGAATCAAACTCCGAATGAGAGGCCGGGCTGATGCAATCCTCACCCATAGGCACCCCTCGTGCTTCAGCGATTTCAGCGGTGACTTTTTCTTTTGGCAACAAACCGCCAATACCTGGTTTGGCCCCCTGACTCAATTTGATTTCCAGGGTTTTGATTTGTGGATATTTCTCCACGGTCTCCATCAGCTTATCAAGACTGAAGTTACCATCTTCATCCCGACAAGCAAAATAAGCGGTGCCAATTTGCAGGACCAAATCCGCTCCGTGCAAGTGATGTCGAGACACTCCCCCTTCGCCTGTATTGTGCAGACAACCCGCTAAAAACGATCCGCGGTTCATCGCTTCAACCGCCGTGCGCCCCAATGACCCGAAGCTCATACCCGATACATTCACCACCGACTGCGGACGAAATGCTTTTTTTCTATTCCGACTTCCGCCAAGGATTTTAGCACAGGGTATTTTATATTCCGCATCATAACCAGGCATCCCTGAATGCGGAGTATCAAGGGGGAACACACTATGCTTAACAATCAGGTAATTCGCAGACCTCTCCAGATCGTTGTCTGTTCCAAAACCAAAGTAGTTGTTTTCCTTTTTTGAAGAAGCATACACCCAGCGACGCTGATCACGACTGAAGGGCCTTTCGGATTCGTTATCAGTTACGATATACTGACGCAACTCAGGCCCGATCGCTTCCAGGATATATCTTAAATGTCCGATCAGTGGAAAATTTCGTAAAATGGCGTGTTTGCGCTGACACAGATCGTAAATCACGATCACCGCAAGAAGCCCGACTAGTAAACTGACTGCAATCCAAAATATGCTCATGTGCTATGTTTTAAAAAACAATTCAAAACCCCAGTAGTACTTCCCGCTGGAATGAACAAGATTCTCGTGACATGGCTTGATGGATTCCTTTCAAAAAAGGACGACGGGCTATCATAGGGAAAGATGGGGCCGACAAGGGCATGGTGTCAACGACTTCTAATGAACGAAAATATGATCGGTAGGGACGACCGGCTCGGTCGTCCGCAGTGTTAGGCAAAGGCTTTCATAACAGATACGCAGGCGCTATGATCTATCGGACGGACGACCAAGCCGGTCGTCCCTACCCAAACCGTATTACTCCACCTTCACCAAAGCCTCGCACCACTGGCGCAAATCCATGCCCTCACTTTTGATATCTGCAGTCACCACATGAATTCCAGGTTTTATACCTGCAGCCAGCTTGCCACGTATTTTCACCACTCCGTTTGTCCGGGCCTTTAAAATGATCGGCTTGATCGAATCCACATCTTCCAGAATCCCCTCGGCATTTAAAACGACTTCGAATGTCCGTTCCTTTTTCGAATGATTCCAGAAACGCACTTCAAGCTCAACACTATCACCTGCCTTGGCCTCACTGCCGTAAGGATAAAACCAGGCCCACTGCTCGTCGATCCCGTAGTTCACATCGTCCCAGGCGACCAGTTCACCCAACATTCTCATTCTCTCACGATAACGCCCCTCCAAATAATCCATTTCTGCATCAGAGAATCGAAACAGATGCGGTATATGTTGATTCACCAACCAAGTTCCTTTGGGGAGTTCCCTCACTTTTTTGAAACAATAGAGGTAGCCGGTATCCTCGCGCATCAGATTACGATTCATCAGGCAATAATCGTCGATACCTGATGGCGAAAACGAGTCGCCAATAAAATACACCGCAGCATGTCCCGGTTTTTCAACCAGTAATGCCGCGTGATTATACATCTGACCCGGGTAAAAATCGAAAGTCAGTTCAAAACCCCGCCACTTCATTTTTTCTCCATCCTTTTTCACCACCACTTTCTCCACTGTGTTTTCAGTAACCCCTGGCAGGAACCATGCGCCGGGTTTCTCCAACACATCGGCAACTTCTTTCACCGTATAAACCGGGCAGTTGAACTCCTTGGCCGCCGCTGCCACCGCTGCGGTATGATCATTGTGCGCGTGCGTAGCAAAAATCCCTTCGATCGATTTGATCAGTCCGTCTGCAAGGGCCTGCTTCAAGGTTTCCAGCATCTTGGAATTACCCACATCCAGAGCAAAACCGTGACCATCATCCGAAACCAGCAACTTCGTCGTGCTGATGTGTTTGCACCACTCCGGCAAATCTATGTGCTCGCTATAAGGCATCAACTCAAAAGTCGCTCCCTTGCCTAAGACTTTCTCTGCACAAATTTTCAGCCGCGCTTCCTTGAAATACCAATTCAAGGCATTGGTCGACTGGTAGTTGCGATAAACCGCCTGCACGCGATCAATCGCTGTCTTGATGTCTGCCTGTGGATCCAAAATCACCGGGCCTCGCGAAGGCACCATCACATCCGGTTTTAGTGCAGCCACTTTACGCAGGCTCTCAACCCACAAACCAAAACGTCCGCCGTGGCCATGATATCCACCGATTTTTGCATCAGGAATCGCATCCTGAAAGCTGTAAATGTCCGCCACCTGTCCGCCTGCCCGAATCAGCTCGCCGGTGAACATCACTTTTTTGCCATCAATTTCGACCATATAACTCACCCCGTCACGAGTGTAACCGGGAGTGCCAATGACCCAAATCTTCAACCCACCCCACTCAAACTCTTCACCATCCTTCACCGCTATTGCCACCGGCAATCCCTTGATCGGAACCTTCGTCACCTGCTGCTTGTAATAATTAAACCGGTCCTTCCAGAAATCATCCCAGAATTTTTCCGGCTCCTGAATCAAATCCTTTACCCCTGCCGGAGCCATTATTTTTGCACCATCACCTGCTGCGTTTCTTGCGAACTCGACCAACTGTCGGCGCCCCTGTGTCAACAACACCCAATCCGCATTCTTGATTTCCTGCTCAGCCCCATACACGACAGTTTTCTTTCCATTCCAATCAATCGTCACCGAATTGATTCTACCCGCCGTAACTTTCACGCTCTCGGGCAACTCACCTTCAGCGGCTAGCCCTAGCCCCTGCCAGGTAAGCAACGCCAAACCACATATTGTTAGTAGAGAGATTTTCATCTTACGAACATGGAGCAAGCCCCCGCTGAATCAAATCGTAAAATATCAATCCCATCACTTGCTCGATTCCTTCAAAGCTCGTTGCGTAATCTCGACCATCCGTTGTGTTACGGTTTTCAAGCCCTCATAACTCCAGTGATTTTTATCCACCAGAGCAGCTCCTGTGGAATCCATCGCATAAACATTCGCTTCATCAGCCACAATCCTTGCGATCGCCGCATTGGTTTCCGGATAGCCCATCGATTGAAACTGAGTCATCACGATGACAGCACCAGGTAACTGCTTTTTGATCTTAATGCGCCCGGGTTTCTTTTTCCCACTGGTCGATTGGCATTTTATCGATGGCATCGTTGATCCCCAAACTGAACCAGACCACCCATTGGGAATTAGTGGGAACTTGTTTTTTCCCTGCATCAATCCGCTCAAGGAATTTTTTCCAAAATCCCGAGGAATTCGCTTCACTCCATTGCTCCACCCTCGATCCCCCGTGACCGGTTTTGATCAAATACACCTGCTTGTAGCTGGGAAAATCATTGCGTTCAACCGCGTTGGCCAACTCATTTTCAAAACCATGCCAGACCTCGTAATAGTCCTGCAAACGAAAATGATCCCTCAAATTATTCACCCCCAGTTGCATGGTCTCAAAAGCAAACTTCCCATCTGTCAGGTTCATGATCTGAACGGAGGGTCTGGGAGCCATTTCTTTTGGCGTTGCCTTGGCATTACGTCCAACACCCCCAGAGTTACTTTCTCCGGTGATCACAAAAACAAGCGGGCGTTTTTCACTCTGACCTTCGTCAGCCGACCAAGCTGCCGTTACACAAATAAAAAACCAACTATAGATCAACACCCTTATTTTCATGATTACATTTTTTTCAACCCAAGAAGATGCGGTTTACTAGCGCCGATGCGGATAGAATTGCAGGCACTTAAAAAGTGCCTCTCCTTGTATTTTTATCTCTCACCTCGGCCGAGGCATATTGGCGTCCACGTCCTTTCTCCACTGATGCAGTTTTTTCCGCAATCGCTCCACCTTTTCAGGATGAGCTTCGGCCAGATTGTTTTGCTCTCCCCTATCTTCTTTTAAATTAAACAAGTCCACCGACTCATCTTCCAGCCACTCGATTAGTTTCCAATCCCCCTGACGAATCGAGCTGAAAGGGCCGCAGCCGTAACTGCCGTAATGGGGAAAATGCCAGAACAACTCCTCGTGCAGTGACTCGTTTCCGCCTTTCAACAAGGGAGTGATACTGGTGCCGTCCAGATGCAGATCAGGCTGTAGCGGCAATCCCACCATATCCAGCACCGTAGGAAATATATCGGTGAAAATAACCGGCACATCACAAACACTTCCAGCTTGGGTCACACCCGGCCATTTGACCAGCCACGGCTCACGTATCCCTCCTTCGTAACCCCACCCTTTGCCGCCACGAAACGGCAAGTTACTGGCGATCGGAGGATAACCACCGTTATCCGAGGTGAAGATAACAATGGTATTTTCATCGAGATCCAGACTTTTTAATTTGTCCAACACACGACCCACATTGGTGTCCATCGTCTCGACCATTGCCGCATAGGCTGGATGATTCTGTCCCTGTCGGGCCCTGTTCTGACTGAGCCCGGGTTTGGTGCCCCGAGCCTCCGTTCCATCTTTTTTGAAAACCGACTGCGCCGCCTCGGGCAAGCCCATCCGCCTGGCTTTCTCCTTATACTTTGCAATCAGCGGATCCTTGGCCTGAATCGGAGTATGAACATCGTAAAACGGAAGGTAGAGAAAAAACGGTTTGTCCTTGTTCACCTCGATCAGCTTGAGTGCTTCACTGGTCAGCCGGTCACAAAGATGCTCACCTTTTTTTCCAGTTTCAGCCAAACCCGGCACTTCGATCCCATGGTATCCCGTCCTCTTCTTGTCTCGCCCATAGGGCCAGAAATATCCACCTGGGGCACCGGAGCGATTGCCCCCGATATTAACATCGAAGCCTTGATTCTCTGGAAGATAAGGAGTGTCGCCTAGATGCCATTTGCCAACAAACAAAGTC
>JAADHD010000287.1 GCA_013152075.1 Verrucomicrobiota bacterium
CGCCCACTACCACCCATCTGATCCGACTCATGCTGGGAAATATAAAGCAAGCCCTGACTCACCACTGGCAAAGACCAGGTTGATCTCGCATTAAACAATTGCACCACTTCTTTCAGCTCAGCCCCCTCCGGCGACAAATCCACTATTCCAAAGGATCCCAATTCCCCCAGAGAGTAAAAACGACCATCCGCTTTCAGTAAACTACCCCGCAACATTTTCATTTTGTAGTCCCGCCCCTTCACATCAATCGCCCACTCAAAATCTTCCTGCCACATTTCTTTTCCCGTCGCCACCTCATAACAAGCCAACCAGGCGTCCGGCTCATTTCTTCCGCGATAAGCAAAAAGGTATCCGTCCTGCTGCACCGGCGTCGTCCAGTGCATTCCAAAATCGGGAGCTTTCCACAATTCACGCCACTTTAGATTTTCATCCAGTTGCACCATGACACCTCCACTGATGTAACATTCCGAAATGTACACCTTGTCATCTCCCACAACGACCGGCGTAGTAGCATTTACAGAAGTATACATGTCCGCCCGCCAGGGAAAGGCATCAAACAACTTTCCATCCTCGGGATCGATACACAGCAAACCTCCAGTAGGCGGCTTGGTGTCGCCTCCCATCAAAACCAACAGCCTTGGCTTGCCACGCAACGTTTTCACCAGCGGCGAAGAATAACTCGCAAGCCATTCGTGTTTGCTCCCCCAAACCAGTTTTCCGGTGTGTTGATCAAAAGCCGCCACCGCCAAATCATTGGCTGCCCCCATGCTGACGATCACCTTCCCATTGTATAACAGCGGACACGAACCATGACCAAAAAAGTACTCCGCTACATCAAAATCAGCATCCAGATCCCGTTGCCAGAGTTTGGTTCCAGTTTTCAAATCCAGACAAGTCAAAACGCTCCTCACGCCAAGCGTGTAAACTTTCCCCTCACTGATCACCGCACTGGCCCGCGGTCCATTGCTGTATCCATATCGATCCCGGTATTCCACCGGATAGGAAAAACTCCACAAGCGCTTGCCTGTTTCAGGCTCCAAACACTCGATCACTTCCTCGTCGTCGATTCGATGAAAATAGACCAAACGGCCATCGGCAATCACCGGCGATGTATAACCGGTGCCCTTTTCCATTTCCCATACCACTTTCGGCCCGCCCTCGGGAAAAGTGGCCAGCAGCTTAGTTTCGCCTGACGTAGCATCGTCATTCGGCCCGAGAAAACGGTTCCAGTTCTCGGTCACAGCCCCCTTGGCCAAAGGCTTAGGGGCAACATGAAATTTAAGCCGATCAAAAGTTTTCGCCTCCGGCACCTTAACGTCTGCCGCAACAGTAAACACTTCCGGAGGTTTCGGATCAGTGAAGTCCTGACTCACCAACAACTGGCTTGAAAGACAGCTAATACCAAATACCAGCCAAAAGGGATTTTTTGCTTTTTCAATCATCGTGCGCACTCTACACCGAAGCAGGCAACGCGGAAAACATGAATTTCACCGAACCAACAGCAATGCCTCCTTGATAAATCTCAAATTCCACGTATTCCTTTCCCATGGCGGAAACTGAGCTAGAAGGACTTGCGCTCGCCCAGGCGATTGCTGGCAGTGCGGACGAAAAACAGGCCGAGGACATCACGATCCTCGATCTGCAGGGGATTTCTACGATCACTGACTACTTTGTGATCTGTAGCGGAACCTCTCACCCCCACCTGAAAGCCATTCGCCGGGAGATTATCGGAGCTCTGGACAAAGATCACGGCATAAAACGACACGCTGCGGAAGGTAGCCCGGAAAGTCACTGGATCGTTCTCGACTACCGCGACGTCATCGTTCACATTTTTCACAACGACAAGCGTGACCACTACTCGCTGGAAGATTTGTGGTCTGACTCCATCAGCATATCTCCCGAGATCTCCAATCGTCCGACGAACCACAAATCGTCTTCCGAGGAAACGGAAATCGTGGCCGATCAATAGATTCTGCTGAAATTCCATAGCCTTGTCGGCACCCGAAATATTGGACAGCCATCTACACGATGAAAATCGAAGTCATCAATACCGGATCGGAATTACTACTGGGGCGAGTCGTAAACACCCATCTTGCTTTCATCGGTGATTCACTTTTCAAACTCGGGCTACGAGTACAGCGACAAATCTGCATCCCTGACGGTGAAGAAATCCGCAAAGCGGTTAAAGAATCACTGGAATGCTCTGATGTTATCATCGTCACCGGCGGACTGGGCCCCACAACAGACGACATCACATGTGAAGCCGTCGCATCCCTTTTGAACCGCCCATTGCATCAAAATGACACTGTCATCAAACATATCGAAAGCATCTTTTCATCACGCGGCCTCGAACTCACCGAGCCCAACCTAAGCCAGGCGCTCATTCCGGAAGGTGCCGAAGTTCTTCACAATTCAAATGGCACAGCTCCGGGAATCTATTTTCCCGCCGTAGCGGATCAGTCACCTCACATTTTTCTACTTCCAGGCCCGCCTCGAGAACTCGTCCCGCTGTTCAATGATGAAGTTGTGCCGCGCTTGAAGAATCTTCGCAACAGTGCAGCCGCTTCGCTCACTCACCACAATTTTAAAATCATCGGCGTTGGCGAATCAAATTTAGCTCACGCCTTGGACGACGACTTCCAGTCGATTCCAGAACTCGAAGTCGGTTACTGCTGCCGTCTCGGTGAAGTGGATGTGCGTTTGATCGGTGATAAAAATGTCGTTGAACTGGGAGCTGAACTCATCAGGAAAAAATTCACTCGGGAAACCGTCACCGAATCTGAAGATCCACTGGAAAAAGTCGTGGTCGATCTGCTAATAAAATCGAAACAACACATTTCTACAGCAGAATCCTGCACCGGCGGCTTGATTGCCTCGACGATCACCGACGTCTCAGGCTCATCCGAGATCTTCAACCGCAGCTTAATAACCTACGCCAATAACGCAAAAACTGAACTACTCGGCATACCTGCTGATCTCATCGAGCAACATGGCGCTGTCAGTGACGAAGTCGCACACGCCATGGCTGAAGGTTGCCTCCGCACCAGTAGGTCCGACCACGCAATCGCCGTGTCTGGAATTGCCGGGCCAAACGGAGGCACCCCGGATAAACCTCTTGGCACAGTTTACATCGCTCTGGCTTCAAAAAACGATCTTACCTTTGTAGGACGATTTTATTTCCCCGTTGATCGATCTTCGTTTAAAATACGTACAACCCGGGCAGCGCTTGACCTCTTACGTCAGCGCCTCCAAGGCTTCAAGCTTTCCTGAAGACTAGTTAAAAACAAATTTTTGTTCCATATCATAATATCTTCTCGTTTTTTTTCGCGCCTGTTTTTCAACAGATGCTCAGCCTATTTTTGCCTACTAACAGCCTTATTGACCTTCCTAACACTCCCAACGGTTGAAGCGCAGCAGGCAAAAGATCGTAAAAGCGCCATTGGACGCCCCGCTCCTCTAGCAATGAGGGTCCAGGTCGTAAAAGGACAAACAGTGAGAATCACACTTTCCTGCACGACTATATCCAAAGCGGCTCGCGTCGAGTATCAAGTGAGGGATTTCCCCACTCTTGGCGTGGTCGGGAAACTTATCCCCACACCTGAAGACCGGACCAAAGCTACCATCATTTACCAACCCGCCAGACAAAGTGAAGGCAAGATAGACATGTTTTCTTTCTATGCCCGTTACCACGGAGGACACTTCTCAGCACCCGCACAGGTCATTATCGAGCTCTCTGAGCCGGAAGCCAAAATTGAATCACCAGCCTCAATTGACTTCGGCAGTTTGATACTTGGCGACGAGGCCACCCTCAAAGTTTTGCTTAAAAACACAGGTAACATTGAATTTCGCAGACAAATCCAATTACCATCGCCCCTTGAGCTGATTGAACCCATTGATGGGAAACTCGCTATTCCCGCAGGGAAAAGTGTGATTTTAAAAATCAGATATCGCCCGGAACAAATTGGTGCCTTCACCACTAACGTTACCTTTCAGGGCAAACCTGGCACCACCTTCATCGGAAATGCCTCCGCCCCTTTCGTCATTTCCACAAAAAAACTCACTCTACTTTGGAATAAACAAACCCATAATAGACAGGGTGAACTACAAGTCACCAATAAGGCACACACACCCATCTCCCTTAAAATTCGCCCCCCCCTGCGCACCCAGTACCTGACCGAAAACCCCCTATACAATGACCCCCTGGTTCTGCCACCAGGGAAATCAAGCCCCATACTCATCGCTCTTCCCAAAGAAGACGTGCAAAGCTTTAAAGGAACTCTGGAAATATCCACCGCTCATTACCTACAGAAAGTTTCCCTCGATTCCTCACCGACTCCGCCGCTGCTCACAATCGAACTCCCGGATCCCGCTCTTGATCACATTAACTTTGGCACATCAATGCCTGGTGACGCGATTAGCCGCACTTTCATGATCAAAAACACAGGGGGCACTGCAAGCATCCTCGGCATGGGAACATTAGCCCCTTTCCAACTCACCCAAGGCCCAGACAGCGACCGGGCAAACACCTATTCCGTGAGCCCTGAATCCAGTGCCGCCTTCACTGTGAATTTTATAGCTCCCCCGAAATTATTCGGCAACTATTCCGATAGTTTGGAAATCAGCACTGATGTGGGAGCAATAAGCATTCCTCTCGCAGCAGTAGTGAACAATCCCGACCCTATGGCCGGGCAGACACCGCTCCCACCTCCAATCAAAAAAATTGCGAATGATCAGGACTCCCCCGAAAACACCGCGCTACCTGCACCGTCACCTTTACCGCCTCCAGCAAACCCTGAAGAAGGCAATAACCATCTCAGCCCGACCGGGTTTTATACACGCGATTATGTCACCCGTAAATACTCTGATAATATCCCCACTGCGACAGGCTTCATGTTACACAAAGCTGGTCCCCATGATTTAACGCTGGCGTGGAAGCTTCCCTCTCCAGAGCATATCGTTTTCGAAATGGAAATGAGGCGAATGTTGATAAATCAGAAAACTTTCGGAATAGAAAGTGTCTGGGTTCCATTTCACGATGTCGAGTTCCATCGATCCGGTGAAATGATATACGCGTCCATAGATGGATTGACCCCAGCTTCTATTTACGAATTCCGCGTCCTCACAGCTGGCACCGGTGGATACTTCTCCCAGCCCTCGGTTCCCTTCGGAACTTGGACCCAAGCGCCTCGAAATTATCTCTGGTTTAAATGGTTACTCTTTATCCTGGGGCTTCTCGCCATCGGCCTATTGTTCCGACGATATTGGAACAAACATGACGGCTCTATTCCCATGCCCACCTACTGGCCCCGCACCATTCCCTGGCCATTTGAGTAAAAATTAAAAAACAATCAAAGAAAAGAGCCTCCAATGCGCACCTAAGTAGAAAAAATATCTAAGCACCCAACATAGGGAGGGTTTTTATCTTGTGATAAGTGAGAGCCAATACTATACAATGTTTCAACTCTTTAATTGGCACCTTATCATTTTCGTTAAAAAAAATAGCTCGATTTCCTTCAAAAATAAATTGGTCTCGATAAAGATTTCTAAAAGTATCAACCAGCTTGGTTCCACAGTGAAAATACATGGCGTATTGTTTGGGGTTAGATTTCCTCAATCCCAGCCTGATCGTGCTACCTTTTTCCGTCAGATAGCTCGGATTCTCCCACTTTAACACCTCCTCCAAACCATCTGCCACCACATCTTCTATTTCTGCTGCCGTTTCGAAAATAATTTGGCGGAGAAATAATATCTTCTCTCGCATAAGTTCTGGATACTCTGCAAAAATTTCAGCTACTTGGGAATTGTTAATTTCAATCATACCGCTCGTGTTTATTCGCATTCACTCACGCCCCCTTTTTTACCTCCACTCAACCTGCTTTGTCAACATCGCCTCGTCATCAAAATCAAAGCGGGCATCGAACTTTTCACCTCCCAACATCCTAGGCAACCAGTATTGATCATCCTCCCACATTTGATCGTATGGAATACCGCCCAGCGCGAACCATTCAGGAATCGCCTCATCCGTCTCTTCTGGCGTCCCGCTAAACCCCTTCGCCACATAAACCACACAATGAATCGCCAGCCCATCAACAAACTGAAAACGCAGCTCCCCCATTTCCTCCAAATCAAGCGGTGTGATCTTTAACTCCTCTTCCACCTCGCGA
>JAADHD010000412.1 GCA_013152075.1 Verrucomicrobiota bacterium
CCAGGGTCACAAATTTCAGCACTCAACTATCTTAAACATTTCCCCCAACTCCTAGGTTCACCCGAAACTGAGCTGCATAAAAAAATCTGCGAAATAGAACGCAACGGCAATGATCAACGACGCAAATTAGTGGGAAAAATACCTCATGAGTGCAAAACTGAATAACAAGAGCAAATTTCACCACTGGTTTTATTTTAAAACCAGTTGCCACTCATGAAGAAATCGGCCTCCCTCTCCCTCCTCAGGCGAGCATACTCGTCAGGATATACTCTAATCATGCTGCGGGAAATTATTGCAAGCGTCTGATGGAAAGCTACTTTCTTCACCCCAAAGGGGTAGCTCTATGATAGCCCAGCGCAACGCGCTGGGATTAGATAGATAGATTCATCAGCCCTGAAAGGGCGGCCCTAAAGCCTTGGGATTAGCGCCGCCCCCTTTGGGGCTTGATGATTTTGCTACCATTACCCTGGGGCGATGCCCGCAGGCTACCATAGGGTCGGCGCTTAGCGCCTGTTAGCCTGAGCCCGCAGCATCGGCATCGAGATAACAAGCACAGCATTCCTAGATCCTGCTCAATGAATGATAAAGTAAGGGGAATCACCAGAAACACGACCGGTTAATTGTCCGGCCGGACAATTAACCGGTCGTGTTATGGCTAGTAGAACACTAGTTTCATTGAATCCTAAAGGCAATTATGACCCCTATTCGCAGATAAATATCTTCAGCACGACAAACCGCGCCCACTTCAGTTTACGGCGAGAGCCGCTCAATGTTCCAATCGGATTCATCGCCTCTGGTATACAGGAAACGATCGTGAATCCGACTCTCTCCTCCCTGCCAGAACTCGAAAGATTGCGGCTCTATTCGGAAACCTCCCCAAAACGGGGGCAAGGATATATCGCCTTTGCTGAAACGTGCTTTGATCTCAGCGAGCTTGCCCTCCAACACGCTGCGGGATGAAATCACCGAGCTTTGCCGAGAGATCCAAGCACCCAACTGACTGTCTTTGGGTCGTTTGAGAAAATACTTCAAGGATTCCGCCGCTGACACCTTGGAAGCTCTTCCTTTGACGATCACCTGACGCTGCATGGTCAGCCAAGGGAACAACATGCTCACCTTGTCATTGCCCTCAATCTCCATCGCCTTGTGACTTTCATAGTTGGTGAAAAACACCAAACCATCGCCATCAAAATATTTTAGTAGTACCGTGCGAAGAGATGGTTGCCCGTCTTCGCTCACTGTCGCCAAACTGAAGGCATTCGGTTCGTGCACCTCTGATGCACAAGCTTGTTCGAACCAAGAGGAAAATTGTTCAAAGGCATTATCCTTCAAGGAAGAACGACGCAGTTCCCCTTCGGAGTAATCCAAACGCATGTCAGATAAATCCATTATTTTTTTCCTATACAATACAGATGTTTGTCACCACGCAGGTAAAACTTGCCGTCATAAACCGCAGGTGAAGCATCGGTCTTTTCCCCCAACTGATTCTGCGCGACCATCTCAAATTTCGGCCCTGGTTTCACCACGGTCATGATACCTTTATCAGACAGAAAATGCACCAATCCGTTTGCTGAGATCAACGAAGCACTATGCCGCTTCGGTAATTTCTCTTTCCATAACTTCTCTCCGGTGTCAGCGATGAAACAAGAAGCCACGCCCTTGTCGGATACCATCAGCAAGTATTCGCCCACCAGAACCGGACTCGGCACGTAAGAGCAATCATCAGTCGTTCTCCAGGTCACGTGCGTCTTGGTAACATTTCCGCTCCCACGTGGGTCAATGGACAAAAGATGTCGCTCGGGAAATCCACAGGTCATAAAGAGGTTTTTTCCATTATAAACAATCGAGGCCACATACTGCTGGGTCGGCCCGTCGATCAGCCAGTGTTGTTTGCCGGTATCAGGGTCATAGCTGGCCACCGATTTACTTCCCGACAGGATCAACTGATTACGCCCGTCAATCTCACGGATAATCGGCGTGCAGTAACTTCTGGTTTTGTTCGGACGATTCGTTTTCCAAATCGTCTCACCTGTCGCCCGATCAAGAGCAACGATATAAGCCTCACCGTCATGGTCTCCATTGACGATCACTTTATCTTTCCACAAAACCGGACTGGCGCAGTAACCATGTGTGCTTTTGAAAACACCGGGGCGCTTTTTCCAGATTTCCTTGCCATCAAAATCATAGGCAGCCACAAACATCTGCTTGTCATCGAGAAAACTCACATAAACCAATTCGCCATCCGTCGCCGGCGTGCTCGACGCATAACTGTTCAGCGGATGAATATGTTCGATCGGGGCTTTCAGCACCGTCTTCTGCCACAGCACCTTGCCGTCCTTACGATCCAGACAAATCAACACGCGCTGCTCTGTATCCTTCACCGCTTCGACTAGGAAAATACGATCCTTCCAAATAATCGGCGAAGCATGTCCTTTACCCGGCAAGGCCGTTTTCCAAATCACGTTTTCCGGCACGCTCCATTTGACCGGAAGGTTTGCATTCTCTTCAACGGTGCCGTCACCGCGTACACCTCGCCAGCCCGGCCAGTTTTCTGCAGCTCCAGCTGACACGGTCGTAACCAACAGACAAACGACCTGAACGGCCAAAAATATATTTCGCTTCATGATAAGGGGAAAAAACATCATTCACCCGATGTAATCAACCACAAAGCATCCTCCGCTTGTTTTCCCGCTGGACCCGATCTAATTTCTAATAGTATGAAACACCGATCCCCCTATCTCTGTTTGCTGTTGGCTCTAAACCTCGCCTTGCTCCCATCGCTCCACCTTTACGCCGAAAACTGGCCCTCATGGCGTGGTGACAATGCCGGATCAGGAATCACTTCAGAAACCGATCTACCACTCGAATGGGATCAAAAAAAGAACGTCATCTGGCGAATCGACCTTCCCGATCGCGGAAACTCCACTCCTGCAATCTGGAAAGATCAGGTTTTTGTAAATCAAGCAGTGGAGAAAAACAACTTCCGTGGTGTCATGTGCTTCAACAAAAAAGACGGCAGCCTGCTATGGAAAAAAGGAGTTACCTACACCACGAAAGAACAAACCCACCCTTCAAACCCCTACTGCTCAGCGTCTCCGGTAACAGACGGCGAACGAGTGATCGTCTCATACGGATCGGCTGGACTTTATTGTTACGACATGGATGGCAAAGAATTGTGGCAACGCGATTTTGCCCCCATCAGTCACATCTGGGGAAACGCCGCTTCCCCGCTGATCTATGGCGACCTGTGTATTTATTACCACGGCCCCGATAAAGCTCGAGGCCTACTCACGGCTCTGGACAAAAACACCGGAAAGACCGTTTGGGAATTCGAAGAACCAAATTGGAAGCCCGTTAAAAGAACCGATGGATTCAAAGGTCGCGACGAAGGCAGCGTCATCGGTTCCTGGAGCAGCCCGATCATCGTGCCTGCCAAATCAGGAGACCAGTTAGTGATGAGCTTTCCCATGCAGGTCAAAGCCTTTGATCTCAAGTCAGGCAAAGAACTCTGGAGCAGTGACGGCCTGAACCCACTGATCTATACATCGCCAATGTTTGGACAAGATACGATCGTGGCAATGGGAGGCTATTTCGGTAATACCGTCACGGTCAAAACCGACGGCGCAGGAGACGTCACTCAATCCAAAAGCGCCTGGCACAAGGTTCGCGATAAGGGCGGCATAGGAACCGGGCTCATCGCCGGTGAGCTAATGTATTATCAGGACGGCGGCGGCAAACTCTATTGTGCAGAACTGCAAAACGGTAAAGTTCTGTGGGAACAAAAACTTCCCGGCAGTGCCCGAACCTGGGGTTCACTGCTACTCTCCGGCGATCACATTTACACTCTGAGTCAAAGTGGTGAAACGATCGTTTTTAAAGCCGGATCCAAAACCTACCAACAACTCGCCCACAATAAAGTCGGTGAAAAAACCAACGCCTCCATTGCGGTGTCCGACGGACGACTCTTCATTCGCACCTGGAAAGGGTTGTGGTGCATTGGAAATTAGCTCAGCCGTTTTATTTAGGGAACAACAAAACAAGCCCAAACCTCACGCCCCATTCAGGTCCGTTCTGCGAAGCCTCGGGATAATAACGAGCCCCTAACTGCCACTGGGCCTGTTGCTTGCCGAGCTTGATCATTTTGGTCACCATCACATTGATAGGAACCGTCCATTGTTCTCCGGTGAAATCATAGGTTGATTCACTGTTAAGCGTATAAGTCCAACCACCACCGGGAATATAAGCAATAAACGGCTGAAGAAACATCTGATTGATCGTTGAACGATCCGATGGCGTATCCGCCGCCCACAACTGATTCATCAGGGCGCCATAGGTCAACTTGCCGCTCTGTTTAAGCGCTATGAAAGTTGGTCCTACTCCCCACTGGTTTGCGGTGAGCAAATCATCGGTTCCCGTCGGTAACAAGGAAGCCACCCCTGCTCCCAATACCCAACCGTTCGAGGTTGGCTTCGCAGGTGAAAGCCAGGCGCTGACTACGGTATCCGCAAGTCCGCTCTGACTGCTCGTGCCAATGACATCCGTCTGAGACACCACCGGAAGGATGATTCGCGTGATCAAATTCCAATCCTCGTTGATCGACAAAGGAATGACCGGTTGGATATTCATTGTCCATTTAACTCCGTCCCCATTGGGACCACCGCCAAAGTCGAAATTATTCTGAAAGGGCACACTGATTAGGGATGCAAGAGGATTGGCCAATTTTTTGGCAAGCTCATCCGCACTTTCAACGGGAGCCTCTGCTGTGGTGACAGCATCTGCGCTTACTTGTTCTCCTCCTTTGACTCCGGGCACCGCCAGCACAAGTAGCCCTAATAGGGACAATTTAAGAAAGTGGCGAGCGCGAGTGAATTTGATTTTCATACTCACGGACTTTTGCACTCTCAACTTTTCCGTCAATAAAATTCTCTCCTTATTGCGACTTAAAAATGATATCAACTCCCCTCCACCAACTTGCCATCCTCCAAAAAGAACTCCCTGTCCGCGATCAAATCCGCCTCACGCCTGCTATGGGTGATATGCAATGCGGTGATCCCGTGCTCCTTCACCACCGAACGAATCAATTCCACCATGCCTTCATGGGTCGCTTCGTCTAAAGCACTCAGAGGCTCATCGAGGCAAAGAATTTCTGGCCGCACCGCCAAGGCCCGCCCCAAAGCCACTCGTTGACGCTCTCCGCCACTCAAGCCAAAGGGTTTGCGTTCGAGAATATCTTCAATTCCCAGTTCCTCGACCAATTCCAACACCCTCTTTTCGATTTCTTCTTTCCTCCATCCCTGGACCTTGGGCCCGAATGACAACTGCTGACGCACAGTCATGGTTGAAAACAAAGCGCCATCCTGCGGCACAAAACCAATCCCTCTCTCCCCTGCCCGCAAGTTTGTCACCTCCCTGCCCATCAAGGTGATTTTTCCACTCACCACTTCTTTCAATCCACAGATCGCCTCCAATATCGTCGTCTTGCCGCAGCCTGTCCTGCCCATCAAAACTCCATACTCACCAGTAGGGACCTCGAAAGAAATCCCGTCGATGCGAAAGTCGCCTGCTTTTACGGATAGCTGCTCGACGGAAATCATTTTTAAAGCACGTAATTTTTACTATTCCCTCGGTCCCACATTCTGACGGCGATCAAAACCACCACGGCAATCGATACCATCATCAGCGATACGATCACCGCACCTTCCAGATTTCCAATACTGATTTCTAGGAACACGGATGACGACAACACTTCCGTCCTGCCACGAATCGTTCCCGCGAAAACCAGGATGGGGCCAAACTCGCCCATCGCCCGCGTCCACGCCAGGGTTCCAGCGGTCGAAATCCCGCGCCAGGCTTCGGGCACTACCACACGAAAAAATGCCTGCGAGCGATTGCATCCCAAGGTCAACGCCACCTGCTCAGCCCGTGGACTGATTTGATCAAAGGTATTACGCATGGTGCGTACCGCGAATGCAGCCGCCACGGTGAACTGCGCAAGAATCACCGCCGGCACCTTGTAAGTGATTCCCGCATCCACGCCCTCCGGCATGAGAGGGCCGAATATTTTACCGAACATCTCTTCAAAGCTTGGCCCGTCGATTCCAAACCATTCCCAAGGCGGCATTTTGTTAAATAGGATCAAGAGACTCAAGCCCACCACCAGCG
>JAADHD010000204.1 GCA_013152075.1 Verrucomicrobiota bacterium
TTAATTCTTAATTCTTAATTCCTAATTCCTAATTCCTAATTCCTAATTCTTAATTCCTAATTCCTAATTCTTAATTGTCATCGCTTCGCGCTTCGGCTCCTAAAGATGCTTCTTAATGATTTCCTCCAGGTCCCCCTTGGAAACCAGCCCCAGACTTTCATCCACCTTCTTACCTCCTTTGAAAAACACTATCAAAGGAATGCCCTCTCCAACATACTTCTCCATCAGCTCCTTATTGACCGCTTCGTTCACATCCACTTTACCCACTTTCACTTTACCCGCATAATCATCAGCAAGCTCGGAAACCGCAGGTGCCAATTCCAGACAAGGCATGCACCAAGGAGCCCAGAAATCCACCATGACCAATTGCTCGTTCTCCAGCACTTGCTTTTGAAAAGTCTCAGTGGTCAACGCCACCAAATGTTTACTCTCTGCTTTTTTTTCTTCACCAGCATCACCGCCGGAAGTCACCTCTCCAGGCTTGCATGCTTGAAATAGAAACACCGCACACAAGCTTGTGATAATTTGAAGAAATCTTGTATTCATACCGTAATTTTACGCAAGACCACCACTACGTCCAACCTATTCCCATTCTTAATTGTCATCGCTTCGCTCAGACTGTCTGGTCCGCTTCGCGGTCTCGGCTCCTAATTGCCTCCGGCTGTCTCAGCGCTTCGCGCTTCGGCTCTTAATTCTTAATTCCTAATCCCCACCGCTCTTACATTTCAAAGCCCGGGATACTCAGCAACTTCGCTGCTTTCATCGGACGCCGCAGCGCCTCTCTCATCCGGGCGATTTCATCCCCCTCACGCCGATCGGTGCAATCAGGATGCACTTCATCAGAAGCGATCAGCCCCAGCAATTTCAAGCAAGCTGCCGTGCTGTGTTTATAAGCCGCAGCACTTCCTGCATCATTGAGTCGGAACACGGAATCTTCCAGCGACTGAAAAGCTTCAAACAACTTGTAAACCCGTGTATCAAAATGATCGCCGCCAACTCCGGTTCCATGTTTTTTATCCGAACACTCATCGTGAAGCCACATATCCCGCGCCGCACAGATCAAGGGACAGGCACTCACTCCGGCACCAATCAATAAAGGTGATCCCAAACGAATCGCTGTTGCTATGCCATAATCATCCCCACTGTGTGGAGTAAAATTCAATCCGAGGTCCCGGCACATCGCCGACCAATACAAAAAATGCGGTTCATCGAGAGTGGAAATTTTTCCCGCAACGATTTTCTCGTGTCCCGCCAATTGATGCAACAACCAAGGCTCGTAAGGAGTCGCCCATGGCACAAAAGAAGGTTCCAGTGCATGCACGATCATGGGAACCGACACATCCTCAGCAATCTCAAAGTAGGCATCCCGACGTTTTTCCGGATCCAGTTGATTGAGCTGGCGCGAAGTCATGATCATCACCTCGACCTTGTCGAAAGACTGCGCGATATCGAGATGCGGCCGATACCATTCGGCTTTGAAGTCATCTCCCTCTGCTCCCACCGCCGTGGTGCCACAGATAATAGTCGGCTCGGGAAACGATGCCCTAAATCGCTCAATCACCTCACGATACAATGACTCCGACAGCTCAAAAATATAACCGGTGTCCGCATTCAATACAAAGACCAGTTCCACTCCGTAATACTCACCGCACTGCAACATCCAGCGCACACTGCGCTCAAAGCCATCCCAGTCCGGCTGACCATCAACGAAGGGCAAAAGAGTTGCCACGCAGATCCTCGCTTTACTGCGATGATCCACCAGAGATTCCTCCGGGGTGTAAGCCCACTTGGTCTCCGACCAGGCGGTGGTCGGGGACAAGTCAGCCGGGTCGTTGATCAAATCGCGTGACATCAGAGTCCTTTCACTTCATAACCAGCCCGGTAGTCATAACCCTTGGCCAGCGCGTTCGCTTCATCAGAGTTGGTGAACTTCGCCGCCTTGTCATCCCACAGTAACTTCTTACCAGGCAATCGCGTCGCTACGGTTCCAAGCAACACCGCTTCACTCATTGGTCCACTGTAATCAAAATTCGATAAAGGCTTGTCCACCTTGCCCAGGATTCCATCAATCCAGTTATTAAAATGATTACCCGCCGGCACTTGTTCAATCGGTGCATTTTCAAATTTTGAAATCGGAAATAATCGTGGAATTCCTCCTCCTCCGTGAGGAATCGCCATCGCTCCATCGGTGCCGATCACCACCGTCCCACTACGCGGAATATTCATCGCCTCACCCACCGCTTTACCGACCTCAACCGGAGTCGCCTGATTCCCATCATACCAGGTGAAAATGAAATTATTTCCTCCGGTCAAATCGTTTCCTTCAAACTCATACTCAACTTTCGAATTAATCGGCCATGAGTCTCCATCTACCGGCCCCGGCCCAAGCGAAGTCACTGTCAAAGGAGTCGGTGTTTTCAAGCCCATGAACCAGGGGTGGTAAATATGGCAACCCATGTCGCCCAAAGTTCCCGTTCCAAAATCGAGACGCTTGCGCCACTGACCCGGATGGTATTCTCCCTTGATGTAATCCCTCATCGCCGCACCAGCGAGCCATTCATCCCAATTCAACCCTTCAGGTATTTCGTCTTTACGTTTAGGCAATGGATCCATCGAACCCCAGGATTTCGGATTCATGCTGTGAACCGAAATCACATCACCGATGAGTTTCTTTTGCAACAGCGCCACCGCCGTCTGATTACCCGCACTCGATGCCACTTGCGTTCCCATCTGCGTGACCAGTTTGTTCTCAGCTGCAAACTCACGCAAGGCGCGAGCCTCGTGCAATGTGCGTGTCAAAGGTTTCTGACAGTAAACATGTTTTCCCGCCTGCATTGCGCTCATCGCCATCGGCGCGTGCATGTGGTCCGGCGTGCCCACTCCGGCCGCGACAAAGTTGTCCGCTTCCTTTTCGAGCATCTCCTTCCAGTTGGTGTAAAACTTCGCATCAGGAAAAGCCTTACGCGCATTGAGCGCACGACTCGCATCCAGATCCGCCATCGTCACCACTTTCACCGAAGGATGCTTGGCAAATTCTTTTAAATCAGCCCAGGCACGCCCGCCGGCTCCAAAACTCGCCAGATGCACCGTGTCGTTCGGACCCGCTCCACGAGCTGCTGTTTTCCAACCGATGAAGGGAAATGCAATGGCAGAACCAGCTGCCGTTTTCAAAAATGAACGTCTGGACGATACTGCCTGGGATTTTTTCTTCATAAGGCCGAAACCTTCACCCATTCACCGCCAGCGGTCAAATGCGGTGATAGCGCCCCCACTTCATCTCACCCAACCTCTTTACTTCTTGAAAAATCAAGCTTCCCCCCTGATCTATTGATTAAGACTGGCACTTAAAAAATTCGAATGAAACGCGCACTTATCACTGGTATCACGGGACAGGATGGCTCCTATCTGGCTGAGCTACTACTCGACAAGGGCTATGAGGTTCACGGCATCATCCGCCGGGCTTCCAATTTCAATACCCAACGCATCGACCATCTATATAGCGATCCACATGACAAGAATGGACGGTTGAAACTACATTTTGGCGACCTCACCGATTCCACCGCTCTGGTCAAACTACTCTACGATCTGCAGCCGCACGAGATCTATAACCTCGGAGCCCAAAGCCATGTGCGCGTCTCATTCGACGTACCCGAATCCACTGGCGACATCGTCGGACTCGGAACCCTACGCATTCTCGAAGCCATCCGTGACACCAAACTGATCGACAAAGTGCGCTTTTACCAAGCGTCCTCGTCCGAAATGTTTGGCAAAGCGCAGGAAAGCCCGCAATCGGAAACAACTCCATTCTGGCCTCGCTCCCCCTACGGCTGCGCCAAAGTTTTCGCCCACTGCCTGACAGTGAACTACCGCGAATCCTATGGACTGCACGCCAGCAGCGGAATCCTGTTCAATCACGAATCTCCGAGACGAGGAGAAACCTTTGTCACCCGTAAAATCACCCGTGCCGCTACTCGCATTAAACTCGGCCTGCAGGATAAACTTTATCTCGGCAATCTCGACGCCAAACGGGACTGGGGTTACGCCAAAGAATATGCCGAAATGATGTGGCTCATGCTTCAGCAAGACGTCCCGGACGACTACGTCGTTGCCACAGGTGAATCCCACAGCGTGCGTGAGTTCTGCGAAGCAGTTTTTGCCCGACTCGACCTCGATTGGGAAGACTATGTCGAATACGACAAAACTTACGAACGTCCCGCCGAAGTTGATCTACTCGTCGGCAATGCCTCGAAAGCCCGGGAAAAACTAGGCTGGGATCCCCAAGTGAAATTCGAGGGTCTCATCCGTCTCATGACCGACTCCGATCTTGACTTGGCGCGTGAAGAAAAAGCGCACCGAGAGGCCAGCAAACAACTCGCAGAAAAATCGAACACCGCCGAGAACGATGAAAACCACGGATAAAATCTACGTCGCCGGCCACAGCGGCATGGTGGGCCGTGCCATCGTGCGTAAACTCAAGCAGTCCGGCTACAATAATATTCTCACTGCCTCTCATAGCCAACTGAATCTAACCAGACAGGCCCAAACCGAATCATTTCTCGAACAGGAAAAACCGGACATCATCATCGTTGCTGCTGCCAAAGTCGGAGGCATCCAGGCCAATGCCTCCCAACCCGCTGACTTCCTCTACGACAATCTCGCCATCGCAAACAACTTGATCCACGCAGCATATAATTCCGGAATCGGTCGCTTACTATTTCTGGGTAGCTCCTGTATCTATCCGCGAGAGGCACCTCAACCCATCACTGAAAATTCACTGCTCACCGGCCCGCTGGAAGCCACCAACGAAGCTTACGCCATCGCCAAAATCGCCGGCCTCAAACTCTGTGAATTCTACCGCCGCCAACACGGCTGCCTGTTCCATTCCGCCATGCCCTGTAATCTTTACGGTCCCGGCGACACCTACCACTCCGAAAACTCCCATGTTATCCCCGCCCTCATTCAGCGAATTCATCAGGCTGAAATTTCCGGCGACAAACAGGTTGCGCTATGGGGTAGCGGCACCCCACGCAGGGAGTTCCTTCACAGCGACGATCTTGCTTCAGCCGTCCTCCACCTTCTCGATCTCGATAACCCGCCCGATCTAATCAATATCGGCGGCGGGGAGGATTTACCCATTCGGGAACTGGCAGAACTGATCGCTGACATTGTCGCTTTCAACGGTGAGATCATTCACGACCTCGACAAACCCGATGGCACCCCGGCCAAGCTCATGGACTCGAGCATCATGCATTCTCTTGGATGGAAACCGCATATCAACCTTCGCGAGGGATTGACTGCTGTTTACCAAGATTACCTCGAGTCTTCCGCTATCGACACCTGAATAAACTGACTGAAAAATTGCAGTCAAAATAAAGCCCACCACGCCCATATAATTTATGGCCTGACAAGGCAGTTGAGCCAATCAAAAATTTGCTTTCTGGAATAGACTCAGGCAATGTTAATAACCACCATGAAAACCCGCACCAACATCTTCGCCCTCACCACTGTCTTAACAGTAGCGCTTTGCCTCGTCTTACCGCTGCATGCCCAAAAGAAAAAGCCCCAGACCTGGGAAGAACAGAAAGCAGCCAAACTAAAACCTCTCACCGCCGAGGAAAAAGAAAAGGTCGCCGCTGCCATTCCTGCAAGTTCGACGGTCAAAGCAAAAAAGGAGCGCAAGCTATTGGTTTTCTATCGCTGTGAAGGATACGTTCACGCAGCTATTTCCGGTGCCAACTATGCCATTACGGAACTGGGTAAAAAAACCGGTGCATTCACAACAGACATCCGTGATGACTACTCTGTTTTCACCGATGAGAACCTAGCTCAATACGACGCTATTCTTTTCAACAGCACATCCCGTTTGAAATTTCCTAATCCCAAACAGCGGGAAGCTATCTTGAATTTCATCAGAAACGGCAAAGGCATCGCCGGCATCCACGCCGCCGGAGACTGCTTCCACAACTGGCCCGAAGGCGCAGCGCTCATGGGCGGTTTATTCAGCGGTCACCCCTGGACGGCAGGCGGCACCTGGGCGTTCCGACTCGATGAACCCAATCACGTGCTCAACAAAGCTTTTGGCGGCAAAGGTTTCTGGCATCAGGACGAGATCTACCAATACCAACCCACCACTTTTGTCGGGCCTGAGAACATCCG
>JAADHD010000164.1:0-7366 GCA_013152075.1 Verrucomicrobiota bacterium
GAGGCACCGTTGGTGCCAGAGCACGGGGAGCACGGGGAGCACGGGGAGCACGGGGAGCACGGGGAGCACGGGGAGCACTGTCGATCTCCTAGTATTATGGGAAATTTAATTGACGGGTTGTGGGTTTGGTGTAATTCTTAATATGCTGTGAAATGCACATGAGTGCGGTGATGTGAATTGTCCCGAAGGGGCAAAATGAGATAGCCCAGGGTGAAACCCTGGGAAACGTGTACGAACCCAAACATGAGCCCTGAAAGGGCGAAATATTATGTCTCAATCGCTCGCCCAGGTATTAGTGCATATTGTCTTTTCAACGAAAGGTCGCCAGCCATGGATTGGGGATGAAGTTCGCGATGAACTCCACTCCTACATTGGTGGTGCAATAGAAAATCACAACGGCACCCTGCTCAGGGCGGGTTCGGTTGCAGATCACATTCACCTTTTGGTGGTCCAGCCTCGGACCTGTTCTCCGGCTGATTTAATTTTGCATATTAAAACAGGTTCATCGAAGTGGTTGAAAACGAAAGGTGCGGTTTACGCGCAATTCCATTGGCAGAGCGGATACGGCATGTTTTCAGTAAGCCCTTCCCATCGACAGGCTTTAGAAAAGTATATAGATGGACAGGAAGAGCATCATCGCAAGGTGACGTTCCAGGATGAGTATCGGCGATTGTTGAATAAATACGGCGCTCAATGGGATGAACGTTACGTTTGGGATTGAGCGGGGTGTCGCCCTTTCAGGGCTGGGATGAATTGTTCCATTAAACCCAGGGTTTTACCCTGGGCTATCTCATTAGACACCTTCGGCGCCGAGGAGGGGCGCGCGATTAGATGAGATGGCCGTTTGGTGCCTCGAGGATGGCGAGCGACCGGAATGGAGCGTTGTTGGCGATCGGGGAGTTGTGCGCGAATGATAGCGAATCGTCTAGGTGCCAAGTAGCTGGTAGGCAAAAATGTTGATATTATATTATCAAACAGGAAGAATTAATACTCCTTCTTAGCCGTAGCTTTTTTAGCGGCCTTTTTCTTAGCCGTTTTCTTTTTAGCGGCTGTTCCGTCTGCGCTTTTGTCCACGGGGACCTTTTTCTTGCGAGGTGGGAACTGCCAGTTCATGATGCGGCGGCCTTTGGGGTTGCAGGCGAGCTTGGCAGAAAAGGGGCGACCTTTTTTGGAGATGAATTGCTCGATCAGGTCCGTGCTTTCTTCGGTGAAAAACTTGAGTGCCTGCTCACGCGGGATGACGTATTTGCACATCTCCTTGGAGAGGCGGCCTTTGCAACCGTCACCAGAACTCGTTCGTTGCACACGTAGGAAGTTTCGGTTTCGTAAATCTGACCTTTGTCGCAAACCGGGCATTTGCACATGGGCTCACCGCTTTCCATTGCGGCTTTAACAGCATCAACTTCGGCTTCTTCGGCTTCCGATTTTTCGAAAATGAATCCGGCTTTCAGGCCGTTCTTTTTGTCCTCGTTTAATACGATGGCGGCATCGAACGGCTTTTTGAAACGGCTGAGAAATCCGGTCAAAGGACCGATGTGTTTGGTGGTGAGCAGTTGCTTGGCCTCGTCTTCACTCAGTCCACGACTGGCGACTACCTTTGAGAGGTTGAAATTGCATTCGGGTTCGATGCACTTGTAGCGTCCGGCATCTTGTCCTAGCTCCGAGGCGCCGCAAACGGGGCAGGGAACAGGGAAGGTCGGGTATTCCCGGTTCAGCTCTTCTTCGGCGTAGGCTTTCGCTATCGTGACGACGTTGCTGGTGAGACTGCGAATTTCCTCCATGAATACCGGGCGAGACAGCTCGCCTTGCTCCATCAATTTGAGTTTGTGTTCCCATTCACCGGTCATCTCAGGGGAAGCGAGAATGTCGATCTTCATCTCGTGCAATTGGTCGATGACTCGGGTTCCACGATTGCTGACGAAAATTTCTCTTCCTTCACGGGAGATATACTTGTCGTAGATCAGTCCCTCGATGATGGACGCACGAGTGGCAGGTGTGCCGAGTCCGCGTTCGCTCATGGCGTCACGCAGTTCTTCATCTTCGACGCGTTTGCCCGCGGTTTCCATGGCGGACAAGAGAGTGGCTTCGTTGTAACGAGCGGGAGGTTTGGTATCTTTTTCTTTCAGAGAAACGTCTTCCGCTTTTGCGTCTTCACCGTCTTTTACAGCAACAAGATTTTTGTCGTCGCCTTTGCCGTCTTCGCCGGAAATGGACGCGTTTTTGCCGTAGACTTCAAGCCATCCGGGAACGGTTAGAACCTTGCCGTCAGATTTGAAAGCATCTTCGCCAATGCGTGAAACTCGCGTGGTGATTTCAAACTCCGCAGTAGGATAAAAAACGGCAATGAAACGTCGAGCGACCATGTCGAACAACTTTTGCTCGTATTCATCGAGGCCTTTGGGGACTTGTCCGGTTGGAATAATAGCAAAGTGATCACTGACCTTGGCACCATTAAAAATACGTTTGGTAGGTTTTACCCATTGCTGATCGACGACGTGCTTGGCGAAGCCGGGTAAATTGGTGAAGGCTTCGCCTCCGCCAGCTCCGATTTTTTTCAGAGTCTCGATGGTGGTCGGGATATAATCGTCAGGCAGGTAACGCGCGTCGGTTCTCGGGTAAGTGAGCGCTTTGCGACGCTCATAAAGTGATTGGGCGATTTGCAGGGTGCGACGAGCGCTGAAACCAAAACGGCCATTGGCTTCCCGTTGCAAGCTGGTCAGATCGTAAAGCAGAGGAGGAGCCTGTTTGGTCGGCTTTTTCTTCTCGGTAATGACAGCAGTATGCCCGGTGCAGCGTGAGACGATGGCATCCGCCTGTTCACGATCCCAGATGCGTTCAGCACGACGGTGGGCATCGTTTTCGTCTTTCTTGAAAGCTTCGTCAAACCAGCGACCAGGGTAGTTGCCTGCAGATACGGCAAAGTCTCCGTGGATTTCAAAATACGGTCGAGAAGTGAAGTCAGCGATCTGCTTTTCGCGTTCAGCCAAGAGAGCAAGAGTAGGCGTTTGCACCCGACCCACCGGGGTTTTGTTGAAACCGCCGTATTTGGAATTAAAAGCGGTCATCGCCCGGGTGGAGTTGATTCCCACCAGCCAGTCGCTTTCCGAGCGGCAAACAGCGGCGTCGGCCAGCGGCTGCATTTCCTCAGCACTGCGAAGATTATCAAAAGCGTCCAGGATGGCCTGATTGGTCATCGATTGGAACCAGAGACGTTTGTAAGGCTTTTTGATTCCCGACAGTTGCATGATATAGCGGAAAATTAATTCCCCCTCACGACCGGCATCACAGGCATTGATGATTTCAGTGACGTCCTTGCGCTTCATCAGGCGCTTGAGAAGATTGTAGCGGCTTTTATTTCCGTCGATCGGCTGGAGATCGAATTTCTCCGGCATCACCGGCAGGCAATCAAATTTCCATGGCAGAGCCTTGCCATTGGGGCCGAGCGGCAGCTTCTGTTCAACCAGGTGTCCGATAGCGGATGAGATAATGTAGCGATCATTCTCGAAGAAGTCCTTCTCCTTTTTGAATTTTCCCACGCTGGGGGAGCCGCCGAGAACTCGGGCCAGATCGGTGGCGACACTTGGTTTTTCGGCGATGATGAGCGATTTGGACATGAGATTTAGATCAACTTTACGAATTGTTTGCCTGGCAGTTGTTTGACGAGCCTTTTCATTTCAAGGCGCAGCAGGGTAGAGGAGACAGTCGCGCTTGGCAATTTTGTTCTTTGGATGATGATATCGATTTGAGTTTCAGACGATTCGAGAGCCTCGTAAACTGTTTTTTCCGTGTCGTCAAGTTTCGCGGTTGTCGAATGAAGTTCTTTGGACGCTGAATCGGCGGTTTCCTTCGGAAATAACATTTCCCTTTCTTCGAGGATATCATCTACATCGATGACCAGAGTGGCTCCTTGCTGAATCAGGCGATTGCAGCCTACGGAGGTGGGGCGATCAATGGGCCCGGGCACGGCGTAAACGTTTCGGCCCTGATCGAGTGCCTGATTGGCAGTGATCAAGGCCCCGCTGCGCACCGGAGCCTCTGCAACAAGGATTCCAAAGCTCATTCCACTGACGATCCGGTTGCGCAGAGGAAAGGATTGTTTGTCGGGAACGTACAAAACAGGGAATTCTGATATCACCGCACCCGATTCGGCGATTTTGTCCGCCAGAGCGGCATTTTCGGGTGGATAAATGTGACCGATCCCGCTGCCTAGTACGGCGATAGTTCGACCTTTGGCGGCGAGAGCGGCCTCATGGGCTGCGGTATCGATGCCCCGGGCGAGCCCGGATATGACGGTGAGCCCGGCATATGCCATCTGGAAACTCAGTTTTCTGGCGGCTTCGGTGCCGTAATGGGTGCATCGCCGACAGCCCACGACCCCGATGGCGTGTTGATCGCGTTCCAGAAGCGTGCCCTTAACGAAGAGCAGGAAGGGGGGATCGTGGATTTCTCTAAGGCTACGAGGGTAGTTTTCCGAGTTGAGGGTGATCAGGTCGATATCGTGATCGCGGATGCGTTTGTATTCCTCGGGCAAATCGATGTGATCCTCCCAGTGAACGATGAGATTGGCCATTTCGGCTCCGAATCCGTTGACCGATTGAATTTCCCGCAGGGAGGCAGACAGAATATCCTGGGGCGTTTTAAACCGTTTGAGCAGTCGTTGAACCCGGATAGGGCCGATTCCCGGTAACAGGGTCAGGGCGAGGTAGGCGTCGGTGGCGCTAAGCGGTTGGTTTATCATTCTATAGGGCGATCTGATGGCAAATGGGGTCAGCCATCGTCATCGCCGTATAGATCGTCCACAGCCGCTTCGATAGCTTCAAAAGTAACTTTGTTGCTAACAAATGCGTTACCCAGGGACTTGAGTAACACAAATCGAATCTGGCCGTCTACAAATTTTTTGTCGAGGCGCAAAATTTTCAGTATATCCTCTCGACTGATGTCATTATCGAGCTGCGTGGGCAGGGAGCAAGTTTTCAGAGATTTAATCAGGCGGGCGGCCTCCTGCTCAGTGAGGGTGCTGTATTGTTGCGAAAGGCGAATGGCGGCCACCAGGCCCAAGCTGATCGCTTCTCCATGTAATAATCTGCCGTATCCGGCAGCGGCTTCGATTCCGTGACCAATAGTGTGGCCGAAGTTTAACAGAGCGCGAGTGCCACTCGTTTCGCGTTCGTCTTCTTCCACCACGGCGGCTTTGATGGCGACATTGCGAGTGATGAGTTCGGTCAGTTTTTTCCGCTCGGTGCCTATCTCTTCAACTAGATCCAGTAAAGTGACATCGCGGATAGCGGCATGCTTGATGATCTCACCGAAGCCCTCGTTGTATTCACGATCCGGCAAGGTGGACAGGGTTTTTACATCGGCAATCACCAGTTCAGGCTGATGGAAAGAGCCGATCAGATTTTTCCCTTCGGGCGTATTGACTCCGGTTTTGCCGCCAACCGAGCTATCTACCTGAGATACCACGGTGGTCGGGATTTGGATCACCGGAATGCCGCGTTGAAAAATAGCGGCAGCGAATCCGGCGGCATCACCCACGACGCCGCCACCGAGTGCAATGAGGAAAGAATGTCGGTCGAGCCCTGCCTGTAGCATCTGGCGACAGATGTCAGTGATTTGCTCCATGCATTTTGAAGCTTCGCCGGCGGGGAAAACGATGCGTGCGATTTCAAAGCCCTGCTTGTGGAGCGAATCCAACACCGAATCAGCGTAAAGAGGATCGACATTGCTGTCGGTGACCAGCACTCCACGCTTGCCGATACGCTCATGCTCTGTGAGCAATTGCGGCAATTGCTCAAGAATTTCCTCCCCGATGATAACGTCACAAGAGCGGGCCGCCAGTTCGAGTGTGATGCGAGTGGGTTCTCCGGGGTGTAAAGTTGGCATGGCGATTAGATAGTTGAGCAGAGATTCGGGAAAGTTGTCAGAATGTTCTCAACGATGGAGCTTGCCTGCTCGTCAGCTTCGACGCAAATAGTTTGGAATCCTTTTTCCCGTCGGAACCAGGTCGATTGCCTTTTGGAAAAACGGCGGGTGGCTTGCTGGATAGCCGACACGGTTTCTTCTGCTGATTGATTGCCATCGATCAAGTGACGGATTTCACGCAGCCCAATGGCTTTTTCAGAGGTGCTTGAGCATTGCGTGAGTTTTTTAATTTCGTCAACAATACCCTGATCAAACATCTCAAGGGTGCGCTGGTTGATGCGCTGATAAAGGTCATCGCGTTGCCGGGACAAAATGACCCCGTGAAAGTCCGGTTGGGGAGCGAGTTCCCAATCCTTTTTGAGATTGGATGAAGGGCGCCCGGAGAGCAGGGTGATTTCCAGAGCCCGGGTGATGTAGCGCCGGTTTTGTGAATTGATAGTGGCGGCTGCCTCGGGATCTACGGCTCCCAGCCATTGCATTAGATCGTCGAGAGAGAGTAGCTCGCATTCTTCCCGTAACGCGTCGTCACCTGGCGGAGTGGGTGACAGCCCATGGGTCAGGGCTTTGATATACAATCCACTGCCACCGGTAATGACGGGCAATCGATTGCGTGAAATGATATTTTCAATGACGGCGCGCGTGCATTCAGCGTATTGAGCGGCGTCAAAGTTCTCCACCGGGGGAATGAAGGCATAGAGATGATGCGGAACTTGTTCCCGTTCCTCTGAGCTAGGCATTGCTACCAGAGTGTCCATGCCGCGATAAACCTGAAAGGCATCGGCATTGACGATTTCTCCCCGGCATTGTTTTGCCAGTTCGATGGCGACAGACGTTTTTCCACAGCCGGTAGGACCGGCCAGGAAAAACATTTTGTCGAGTGGAAGAGCTCGTTTCACGAGTGCTCCCGGGTTTAAGTTCAGGCTCCTACGACAGGAGTGGTCTCGTTCTGATCCTCCTCGTTTTTCTCTTCTGCTGCGGCAATTTCTTCGCTTGCAGGAGCCTCCTCTGTTGCTGGAGTTTCCTCAGCGGCAGGGGCTTCAGTTGCGGCGGGTGTGTCAGTCGCTACAGGAGCTTCTGCTACCGCCTTTTCGCCGCCATCACTCATAGCCAGTCGGCGTCCCATGAAGTCCTTGTTGTTCAGGATTTCGACGGCGCGTTTGGCTTCGTCGATGTGGCTCATTTCCACAAAACCAAAACCCTTGGATTGATGAGTGTCGGGATCAAAAGTCACTTCTGTGGCGACCACTACGCCAATGCCCTTGAAGAGTTCTTCGAGCTCCTCTTCGCCGACTTCGTAGTCGAGATTGTCGAGGCGGAGACGGCTACCGGTAAGCTCAACCGGAGCCTCTGTTTTTTTAGGTCGACGAGCAGGTTCCTCTCTGGCTTCTGAACGTCTGCTATTGCCTCGTTCACCACGCTCGCGACCGCTGTTACGGTCGTTACG
>JAADHD010000164.1:7439-10054 GCA_013152075.1 Verrucomicrobiota bacterium
TATCTCTATCGCCTTCACTGGCACCAGAGCTTTTTGCCCCGCTGACAAGCATGCGGCGTCCCATGAATTCCTCGTTGTGGTAGCTGGCGACGGCTTTTTTTGCCTCGTCGATGCTGTCCATTTCAACAAAAGCAAAACCTTTCGATTGCTGGGTGCGTCGATTGATCACGATCTCAGCCGATTTGACAGTGCCAAGTTTGGAGAAGTGTTCGGTGAGATCAGCGTCTGTCGTTTTGTAATCAAGATTACCCACGTAAAGACGGGCAGAGCTCACTTCGACGTTTTCTGTCGGGCGATTATTGTCACGGGAGCGATTGCCCTGCGACGGTTGTTTGTCGTTGCGATTGTCAGAGGATGGTTTGCTGGAAGAAGCCGGTGTTGGGCTGCCCCCAATCAAGCCGAATGTCAGGATAGACAACAGGCGTTGACCAAATGACGGCTTCTTGGCTGTCTGACGGCCTCTATTGCTGGGACGGTATTCCCGTTTTCCGCCGCCCTGGGGGTTACGTGAGCCCCCGCCACTGCGATTGCGGCGATTTTGTCCTGAGCCTGAGCCTGAGCTTGAGCCCCCACCGCTGCTGCGGTTATTCTGGCGGCGGCGTCCACCGCGTTGCCCTTGTCGATTCTGAGATGAGCGATCTCTGCGATCGCCTGATGATGAATTGTCCATTTTGATACGAATTTTTCGGGGATCCCTGAAGGATCCGGTTATTGATGAATTCGGAGTTGTTTACAGTTGCAGGTGAAGCAAAAGGCGTATTCTCAAGCGAAATGTTTGTGCCTTCGTTGGTCGCCAACAACAGATTTGATTGGTAGTTACCATAAAACGGGCCCAGATATTCCGAGAAAAAACTCGAAATAAGGCCTGTCAAAACTACCCATAAACTCCGGTGAGTCGATGTGCCGCCGGTCGCTGGATTATTTATTTGAGTCTCCAATCCAGTGTCCGCTTCCAATTGATCGCTATCTTCCTGAGCCCCACGACGGATAAATGTCACCCGAAGATGCGCATCTGTCATGGAATGAAGAGCTGTATAGATCATTTGGAATAGCAGCAGCTATTAATAAATGAGTCGGGTCATCGCAGCTTTACTGCAAGAAATGAACCCGACACAGGGGCACATTACCTTATAATAACGTAATAATCAAGTGATGATTCGCGGTCCGTTACGGCTGATTTGAGGGATATTGGAAAAAAATGTCCAATTTAGCCGGTGATGAGAGGTGGAAGAAGGGGCTGGAGGTGGACGGGATATGGCAGGGTGTGGTCAGCTCTGCCGATTCCCAAGGGGGTGATGGCAAAATGCAGAGCTTTAAAAGCTCTCTCAGCAATAGATTGTCACAGCAGTGCTGGTGTGCGAGCAGGGAAGGGGCTTTGGGAGGCTGCTGCGCAGGTGATCAGTATTCGCCTGATCGGAGCTGAAAGTAAAACCAAGTACCGGCGGAGGGAATCGAACCCTCACTCCCGAAGGAACAGGATTTTGAATCCTGCGCGTCTACCAATTCCGCCACACCGGCTTTTCTTGGTTTCATGTGGAGTCGCGAGTTTATATTGCTGGAGGGGAAAAGCAAGGGGGAATGAAGGGGAGGCGATAGAATTCAGAAATCAGGAATGAGGCGACTGCCTCGACTTGCAGGATGAATAAATAACAGTGGAGATCAACGAACTTGGCCTTCGCCTAATAACAGATACTTGTAAGAGCATAGTTCTTTCAGGGCCATCGGCCCACGAGCGTGTAATTTGTCGGTGGAAATGCCGATTTCAGCGCCAAAGCCGAATTCCTCCCCATCGCTGAATCGTGTGGAGCAATTCCAGAACACGGCAGCTGAATCCACTTCGTTGAGAAAGGTTTCGGCGTTTGTTTCACTGCGCGTGACAATGGCATCGCTGTGATGCGATCCGTAACGGTTGATGTGGTTGATGCCTGTTTCCAGGTCTTCGACTATCTTAATGCTGAGGATCAAATCGAGGTATTCGGTGCTCCAATCTTCTTCTGTGGCCGCTTTGACATCGATGTTAATATGGGCCTGTGATACGATTTTATTAAATGATTCATCACCAATCAGTTGGACATTGTTATCACGTAATGATTTAGCGATAATTGGGGCGAATTTTTCGGCGATATCTTGGTGAATCAGCAGGGTTTCCAAGGCATTGCAGACACTGGGTTTCTGGACTTTGGAATTGATCGTGATGGCTTCCGCCATTTCCAGATCGGCCTCGTTATCGATGTAAACATGACAGATGCCGTCATAATGTTTGATGACCGGCATTCTCGCCAGCGAAACGACGGTTTCGATCAGGCCGGCTCCGCCGCGAGGAATGATCAGATCGAGATATTGATCCATCTCGGCCATGTGTTTCACGCTTTCTCTATCCGTGAAAGGGATTAGCTGCACTGCATGCTTGGGCATGCCTGCGCTGACCCCGCCCGTTTGCAGAGACTGAGCGATAGCCCGGTTGGAGTGGATCGCTTCACTGCCGCCGCGTAAAATGACGGCATTGCCGGTTTTGAAACACAGCACGGCAGCATCGGAAGTGACATTGGGGCGAGATTCAAAAATGATGCCGATTACGCCGATGGGAGTGCGTTTTTTGCGAATTTTGATGCCAT
>JAADHD010000243.1 GCA_013152075.1 Verrucomicrobiota bacterium
CCCCCAACTCCTTCGCCAAATCCACCAAATAAAGTATCGGAGCTTCACCCTGCTTTTTCACCTTCCGATCTCCCGCCTCTAACGCCTTCTCAAACTTCTCCGCCAACTCCCCCGACGTGATCTCCAACTCAAACACCTTCAGCGCTTTCTCCCTACCCGCTTTCCCCATCGACCTCGCCAGATCCCGATCACCCGCCAAACGCTTCAACGCCTCTGCAAAAGCATCTGCATCCCCCGGTTCCACCAAAATCCCCGTCTCGCCATCATCCACCATTTCCGGCACTCCCACCAACTGCGTCGACACAATCGGCAAGCAACAGGCCATCGACTCCGTGATCACTGTCGGCAGAATATCAGACGCGCCCTTGCTATCCACGATACACGGCAAGGCAAACACATCACTCGCTTGCAATCGACGCTTCACTTCCTCCTGAGTCTGCACTCCGGCGAACTCTATGTGATCGTCCACCCCCAACTCCTTCGCCAAATCCACCAACCGCTCCCTCCACGGCCCCTCCCCGATAATACAGCATTCGTAACCTACCCCCGCCTCGCCCAATTTTGCACAAGCTTCGATCAAATGATGGAAACCTTTGAACTCAATCAAGCGACCAATAGTAATAATCTTCAACGGCCCCTCTGACGAAATCGGCGCCTGCGGAAAATCAACCATCGTAATCCCATTATACACCCGTTCGATTTTATCCGCCGACTCAGGGCAGGTCTCACGCAAGATATCACGACTAAAATCGCTCACCGCTACTACAAACTCCGCTTCCCTACACATCTCACGCAACAGATCATCACTACCGAGATCGACCATGAAATCCTGAGCGTGCGGAGTAAAACTAAACGGAATACCCGACCACTGTTTAATAAACAAAGCCGTATGCGTTGCCCTATTTGCAAAATGCACATGAAAATGCTCCACTCCGCGTCGCTCAAACAGCTCGGCAAAATACAGGGCATTGCGCGCACGCGTTGCCGATTTGAAACTCTCACCATAATCCGCGTCATGGCGCGCGATCATTCCTCCGAACCTTCTCTCCCAGCTTCCATCTTTCTCCCGCCGCTTCTGAAGCGCCTGCATCACCTTCGAAGGCGGCGGGTAAAACACTTCCGCTTGCAGCTTTTCAAAACGCTCATGCCGAATGGTACTCGGCGGCGGATTGATCGATGCGATATCAAGTCCAAATCCCCGCTCCTCCAAAGCCAGCATCTCCGAGTCACAGAAAGTCTGCGAGATGACGGGATAACGTGAATAGAGATAAGCAAGACGCCGGATCGGCTCAGAGTTCGTCATGATGTCAACGATCCTACTTTTTCAAAAAGTGCGAAGTGTTCGAATATTCCATAGAGACCACGAGCATTTCACCACTCAACGCGCCGCCTCCCGTTCCCTCCACTCCTCCGCAATCTTGTCACGCAGTGGTCGGTAAATCTCATTGAATTCGCTGAGATTCATTTCAACGTCTTCGCGTTTTTTCATAGCCCCGGAAGTCGACTTATTACTCGTTTTAAGGTAAGATATCAGAGCACTCAGTGTTTTCTCACTGATCGCAAGGAAATCCCTGATATCGTCATCCACTCGATTACGTAAGTAAGCGAGGCGAGCCTCAGCCTGTTTGCCCTTTTCTTTCTGGGTTTCGGAATCCTCTACATCTCCCCCCATAGACTCACGATATTGCTCCATAAATGGCTGCACCACCTCGCGAATCGCCGCCACCGAACCTCCCGCCGAAGCCTTCGGACTTGCTTCTCCTTTACCAAAAGCCAATAACATCTTCGCTGATAAATGCTGAGGGAACTGATCCAGAATGGCCTGAAGACGCTGCTGAACAACTGCATTCTGCGCAGCCTCTTCCAAGGACATCGTTTTGATGTCCTTGATTTCTGCAAACAGCTGAATCGCTTCCTCCACTTCGGCAGGACGATCACTGCGCCCCGCCACAACCAACTCATCAATATTCGAAGCCATCACAATCTGGGGATTCATCAACCTATCTATATCCCCCATTGCAATCCAGTCGAGCATAACACGTTCCATATCTTCCGGGACAATAATCAAGCGGTAACCCTCGTCACGGGCAATGTTGACAGCCTCTCCAAGATATCCATAACCTTCATCGATTTTTTGGTTCGAATACGCAGCCCCATAAAAAACCGATTCAGGATCCATCTGCACTCCTGTGAGAACAGATTCGACAGCGAGCACAGCCCCTATAACCGAGCCTCCCATATACCTCCGATTCTCCATGGGTGGAATCTGCCCCTCCTGCAAATGGAAATCCACCATCGCTACCTTGCCCTTGGGCCATTTTTCAAACCGTCTTCTCACAATATTGTATGTGTTCGCTATCCAGCTGGTATACTCCTCCGCTTCATTTGCAGGTGATATAATCATAGGTACCACCTCCATAGGCCTATCTGAAATATCCATACTAAAGGCCGCATAACGCCCTGCATCCGCTGGCATAGGATCTCTAACCTCAAGCAACACTTTACCCAAGCGCAGAGGAAGCCTCCTGCCTAGTCTCCACCATGCCAGCACCGCAATTTCTGCATTCGGCCTCACCACGCTTTTTCCCGAAGTTGGGTCGTCTACAGAACCACTCCCGGACGGCACTGGCATTGTAGGCTGCTCAGCAGCTTGTGCATTCGCAAGTGCTTGTGCCACTTTAGCAGCAACCGTTGCCGCCTTCTTCTCTTGCTTAGCGGCCACCGCCTCCCATTTTTTCTGAGTCTTCCGTCCACGGTTTAAAATACCCTCACCCCTTGCCGAAGATTTGGATTTACCGTCCTCACTCAAAGGTACAAAATCTGCCCATTTTGGCAAACTTCCCTCCAGCTCGTCCATGCTTTCCGCATAAACAACCGACGCAATGGGCAGAGCATCAGGATTAATCAGCAATGCCAGCTCCATCAGCAATGGATACAAACGCTGATCTTCCGGCTCCTGACTTTTTTTCATCGCTACCGAATGTTCCCATAAAGTCTGGAATATCGGTGGCAACTGCTGAAAAAATTCTGTCGGCGGAGGTTTTCTCCCATTTAACAAAAACTGCCGCGTTGTTCGCGCTGATGAATTCAGGCTGTCCAGACGCAAGGCAATGGCTAAAGCCTTTTGACTAAGCTCCATATCCACCAATCCGTTATCGGAAAAATTGCTGGCCAATGCTGCCAACGCCTCAACTACAAGCACACGGTCCGCCCCCTGCAAAGAAATCGCATCTTCGTCGAAAACCGCGATTTCAAAGTCCGAATCCTTGTATTCCTGCGCCCTCGCCAACCCCGTATCGAGAATCTGGCAGGCAAACAAAGCTATCAGGATCTGTAACGCAATAGCCACACCCCTAAAAGGACGCCGTCTCGATTGACGGGCCTGATACTTAAAACATCCTGATTTTCCTCTAATCATTTGGCCACACAGCATACCACGTTCCCAACAAATCGAAAGCGGTTCAATTTGCCTACTTTCTCCAATAAAATCGCCAGGAATACCACCAAAAAACTGTCCCTTTTCACGATTTGAGTCTTATTAGCCCATGCCATCTATAACAACAGAAGAAGAAATCATGTTCTTTGACACGGATTGCGCTGGAGTGGTGCACAATATAGCCTATTTGAGGTTCATCGAAACCGCTCGCACCCATCTTCTGGCCAAAATCGGGCTCGATTTAAAAAGCATTACCGAAAACCAGCTATTCCCTGCCCGTCGTCCGAACCGAGATCGACTATCGTCTGCCCGCCATTCTAGGTGACGCTATCCGCATTGAGGGGGAAATCGAGCTCTTAGAGCGGGCCCGCTTCTGGTGCTCATTTCGCATCAGCAGACCTCAAGACAACTCGCTTTTGACCACCTGCAGGCAGTCTATAGCACTGATCCAAATGCCCGCAGGGCGCCCCCAACGATTACCAAAAGAATGGTTCTCTAAATATCCTGATTTGACAAAATCCCCTAAGCCGTAATTATTTAAACCGACTATTTTTTTCCGATTCTCAGAAATCACCAGATTTATAAAAAAAATCTCGACTTTTTTTACGTAGTAAATACAGTTAAAGGAGGCGACTAGTTAAATTTTTCCACATTCTTCCAATAATATTCTTACTTCTCCCACGACACTGACACGCCATGAGTGATCCCTATAACGCCATTGAAGTTAGCGAAGCTGCTATTCAATTTTCAGTCATCAAACTCGGACAACAAACTCCGGTTGGTCCCTACACTCAGGATGACATCCTGTCGCTACTGCAGAACGGCGCACTTGAACGCCAGGACCTTGTTTATTACGATGGCATGGCAGACTGGGCGGCCATCGAGGATGTGTTTGATATTCAGGAAGAAATTACCCACTTCATTGACGACAACCAGGACCAATCGGCTGTTGCCCAGGCATTCAGGGAAATCACTCCCATCCTTGCTTCCGAAGAAAATATTTATTATGTCGCGGTCCAAAAACATTCAGGCCTACTCAGTCGATCGAAGTCCTGCGTCATCCTGACCAATCTCCGCATTGTGATTCTTAAAATCAAAAAGAGCGGCTCCGAAATGGAAATCCATAAGTGGTCGTCGGTTGGTGATTTTTCGATGAAAGACGAAGGCAATAACTTAGGCACCTTTTCTGCAACCATGCAGCAAGGAAAGGGCTTTGACATCACACATATTCCACTGGCACAAGTCCAACGTCTCATTCAGCTATCCCAGGAAATGGGCGGAGTTTGAGCGCGAATTAACCGTTAAACTCACCTTTCGTTAGCCCTCTTCCCCCTGACGAATCATCCGATCCAGGTAACACTGTGCTCATGTCTCGTGTTTCCTCCTCCAACAGCCCTCCTAAAAAAAAGCGCCGGGCTTCTAAAAAAAAATCTGCCAACGCATCCGCCTCGGTGATTAAAATTCGCGGAGTGCGTCAGAACAATCTTAAGAACGTCGATCTCGATTTACCCCTCGGGAAACTCAATGTCATCACCGGCCCCAGCGGATCCGGCAAGTCGAGTCTGGCTTTCCAGACGCTTTACGCCGAAGGGCAGCGGCGCTATATCGAAACTTTCTCGCCCTACACACGACAGTTTTTTGACCGCATGGACAAACCCCAGGTGGACGCCATTCACGGCATCCCTCCGGCAATCGCGATCGAACAATCGAACAAAGTCAAAACCACCCGATCTACCGTCGGCACAATTACCGAGATCAACGACTATCTGAAGTTGTTTTTCCCGCGTGTCGCCGAAGCTACCTGCCCGGAATGTCAGCAGACCGTCCGCCCGGATACTCCAACGTCTATCGCCCAGCGCTTGCCTGACTGTTTTACCGGCCAATCAGTGCTCATCACCTTCGGTATTCCTGTGGGAAACAAGGCCAAGCCCTCAGAGTTTTTTGAATTTCTCCAGTCACAAGGGTACCTGCGAATCCATATTTTTGGCAAAACCTGGCGCACTGACGAAACCTTCCCCAACAAAACTCTGCCTGCGGTCGTCGACGTCATTCAGGACCGGATCAAAATCCCAGCTTCCTCAAAACGACCCTCCGCCAGATTACTCGAAGCCCTGGAGTCCGCCTTTCATCTCGGCAAAGGAAAACTTTCCCTACACCCCGCGGAAAGCGGTTCAAATAACTCAAAACCCATGAGTTTTTCTCGCAACTGGCACTGCGCCGACTGCGATCTCGATCTGCACGCGCCTACCCCGAATCTCTTCACTTTCAACAATCCGCTCGGCGCCTGCCCGGAGTGCCGCGGCTTCGGTCGCGTCATCGGCATCGATCTCGACCGTGCTCTGCCTGACCCCTCACTCAGCATCCGAGAAGGCGTCGTCAAGGCATTCCAGGGCAACCGACATCAGGAATGTCAGGTTGAGCTGGAACTTTACGCTGGCATTCGCGGTATTGATATCAATGCCCCCTTCGAGGAACTTTTAAAAGCTGATCAAAAATGGATCCTTCAGGGCGAGCACCCTGGTGATGCGGAAAAAGCGTGGAGTGAAAGTTCCTGGTATGGCGTACGCGGCTTTTTCAACTGGCTGGAATCCCGCACCTACCGCATGCATGTGCGGGTTTTCCTCAGCCGCTTCCGATCCTACACCAAATGCAACGTTTGCGAAGGAACCCGAACCGGATGCTCTCAATTACCGGGCGTGCGGAAAAACACTGCCCGAAATTTGGCAGCTCCCCATCGATAAGGCTCTGGAATTCCTGGAACAAATTCCCCTGCCCGCAAACGACTCGACGGCAGAGATGTTACATGCAGAAGTCTGTAACCGCCTTCGTTACCTCGAACGTGTTGGCCTCTCCTACCTCAATCTCGACCGCCCCACCCGCACCCTCTCCGGCGGCGAAACCGAACGTGTCAATCTCACTACCTGCCTCGGTGCCTCGCTCACCTCAACCCTCTTTGTTCTCGACGAACCCACCGTCGGACTGCATCCCCGTGACACGGATCTGCTGATCGAAGTCATGCACCATCTGCGTGACAACGGCAATACTCTGGCGGTGGTCGAACACGATGAGTCTGTCATCCGTGCTGCCGACAACCTCATCGACATCGGACCCGGTCGCGGCGAAGACGGCGGAGAGCTGGTATTCACCGGCACTCCCGAAAAGCTCGCTCAATCTAAAAGTTCTTCTCTCACTGCTGCTTATCTCTCGGGCAAAAAATTCATCCCGGTCCCGAAAAAACGCCGCATCGCAAATAAAGGCAAACGCCTCAAAATCGTTGCCGCCCGCCAGCACAATTTGCAAAAAATCGACGTCGAAATTCCTCTCCACATTTTCACCTGCGTCACCGGCGTTTCCGGCTCGGGAAAATCGACTCTGGTTCATTCCGTGCTCTACGAAAACCTGCTAAAAAAACTCGGCCAGGCTTCACCCGCCGAACCCGGCCGCTGCAAAAACATCCTCGGACATCAACACATCGATGAAGTGATCATGGTAGATCAGGCGCCACTCGCCCGGACTCCACGCTCAACCCCTGCGGTTTATACAGGGGTCTTTGAACTGATTCGCAAGCTGTTCACTGACACTCCCGAAGCCAAAGCCCGCCAACTGACACCGGGTTATTTTTCATTCAACTCCGGAGCAGGCCGCTGTGAACGCTGTTGGGGCAATGGCTTCGAGAAAGTCGAGATGCAATTTCTCAGTGACCTCTATGTGACTTGCCCAGAATGCGAGGGCTGCCGCTACACTCCCGAAGCCCTGGAATACCGCCTCAACGAAAAAAACATTCACGAAGTTCTGAATTTCACCGTCACTCAAGCCATTGCCTTTTTCTTTGCCCTCGACACCACGATCCCGAATCACTCCAAACGAAAACCCGATCGGCGTCCCGGACAAATCGTCGCCCGCCTGCAAACCCTGGCCGACGTAGGTCTGGGTTATTTGCGCCTCGGTCAACCGCTCAACACTCTCTCCGGCGGTGAATCCCAACGGCTGAAACTCGTCGGTCATCTATTGGAATCACAAAGCCATCGAAAAAAAGAACAACAACAGCCCAACGCCCTACTGATTTTCGACGAACCCACCACCGGTCTTCATTTTGATGACATCGCCATGCTGCTGCAGGTCTTAGACCGCCTGGTCGAATCGGGCAACACCGTCCTGGTGATCGAACATCATCCCGAAGTCATCAAATGCGCCGATCACATCATCGATCTCGGCCCGGAAGCGGGAAGCGCGGGAGGAACGCTCGTTGCCACCGGCACCCCCGAACAAATCGCCGCCAACCCGAAATCGCATACCGGTCGTTACCTCGCTCCCCTGCTCTCCAAAAAAACCGCTCCTGTTCCCAAAGTCGCCGAATCGTCTGCACCACTTTATTCCGTATCGAAAAACCCATCCTCCATCTGCCTGCACGGCGCTCGCGAACACAACCTTAAAAACATCGACCTGGAATTGCCGCGCGATCAGTTCGTCGTGATCACCGGTCTCAGTGGATCCGGAAAATCCACTCTTGCCTTCGACATCATCTTTGCCGAAGGCCAACGCCGTTTCCTCGATTCCATGTCGGCGTATGCCCGCCAGTTTGTCGAACAATTGGAACGACCCGACATTGACCATATCACCGGGCTTCCCCCAACGGTCGCCATCGAACAACGCATCTCACGAGGCGGGGGGAAATCTACCGTTGCCACCGTCACCGAGGTTTACCACTTTCTCCGTCTCTTGTTCGCCAAAACCGGCATCCAACATTCACCTGACAGCGGAAAAGCAGTCACCAAACAATCGGTCACCGCCATCCTCACCCGCATCCGCAAAACTGCCGCGAAAGGAAAGGTGCTCATCCTGGCGCCCATCATCAAAGCACGCAAAGGTTTCCACACTGATGTCGCCTTGTGGGCGGAACGCAAAGGCTATCAAACCCTGCTCGTCGATGGCGCAATGATGCCGGTAAAGGGTTTCAAAAAGCTCGAACGATTCAAGGAACACACCATCGATGTGGTCATCGAAGAGGTTACCAAGAAGACCCCGCCAGCCAAACTGCGAACAGCGATCGAAGATGCCCTGAGAATCGGTAAAAACACCGCTCACTATCAGGATAACAAAGGCGAACTTCACATTGTTTCGACCACCTTGAGCGACCCCGACACTGGACGTTCATTCGAGGAACCCGATCCCCGGATGTTCTCCTTCAACTCTCCGCACGGCTACTGCCCCACCTGCCGGGGTTACGGCATCGTGCCCAAAAAGAAACTCGATCAATACGTCGATCCCAATGCCGATTCCGTGCTCGAATCCGAAATCAGGGAAGAATCCCGCCGCTCAAAAGCAGACGTCACTGAGTTCGAAACCTGCGACGAATGCCTGGGAGGGCGGCTAAATGAAGTCTCTCTTCACGTCAAAATCCAAGACCACAACATCAGCGATTTCACCCGGCTCTCAGTCACCGAATCGCACCAGCTTTTCAACTCCCTCAAGTTCGAAGGCCATAATGCGATCATCGCTCGCGACATCCTACCGGAAATATCCCAGCGCCTGCGTTTCATGGAAGAAGTGGGCCTCGGCTACCTGCAACTTGATCGCTCAGCCAATACTCTCTCCGGCGGTGAATCCCAACGCATCCGACTCGCCGCACAACTCGGATCAAAC
>JAADHD010000263.1 GCA_013152075.1 Verrucomicrobiota bacterium
GCTTGATCGATCTTGGTTTTCGTAAAGGTCAAACTGAGTGGTTGACCGCCTGGGATATTCGCGACGATTCATCGGTAAAGAAAACTAATATCCTTACTGACCTCCTTCAGGATGAAAGCCTCGGAGCCTTGCTGAGATCAGCGATGAAGCTGATGGAGCAATCGGGCGCGGCGACTCCGGGGGAATCGAAATAATGACAGAAATGCCCTAATTTCTGAATCCTGATATTATCCCCAATGAGCAGTGGAGGCTTTACGAATTAAGGGTTAAGGTGGCGCAGAAATTTTAATCATGAGTTACGCAGATTCAATCAACGACGAACAAAAAGCGACTATTCAGTCCTGGGCTGATGATGGAGACGATTTGTCCGCTATTCAGAAAAAACTGGCAGATGAACTGGAGGTTCAGGTGACTTACATGGAGGTTCGTTTTTTGATGGACGATCTGGGAATTAAGATGCCAACCAAAGAAGTGCCGGTTGAGGAGGTTGCGGAGGTTGCGGAAGAAATTGCCGAAGAACCCACCGAAAAAACCACTGAAGACCCGCAATTAGAGGAGACGCCAAGTGAAGGGGAGGCCGCAGAGCAAGCAGAGAAGCCAGAAGTCGAAGCAAGCGAGCCAGTCGAAGATGAGCCTGTAGCCGCTAATGTCAAAGTGACGATGAGCGAAGTGTTGCCAATGGGAGCGATGGCGGGCGGAACCGTGACATTCAGCGATGGAACTTCGGCAACCTGGGCAGTGGATCAAATGGGCCAGCTTTCACTGGATCCCGCTGACCCCGCCTATCGCCCGACTGAAGCCGATGTGCGGGCCTTTCAGATGGAGTTGCAGAAACTGGCACAAGAAAAGCGGGGCTGAGTGAGATGGGAATCAATTAATTCCTTGCTTCGTCCTTTTTACTTACAAGCATGTAGAAGCCTGTGAATTGGTATCTCTTTAAAGTAGAAGAACTATTGGTTTGATGTCGGTTGGCCTTCTCGAAAATTTTGCCACATCTTCGCTGAAAGATGTCCAACAAAGTAAGAGTTAATAGATAGAAAGAAAAACCCCATAACTGGATCATCGTTAATGGTAACGGGTATTAAATAACCCAGAGGAAACGAAAAAATGCATTCGACAGCAATTAAGATTGCATCAATCCATGAAGGGCTATCAACGTCCTCCAAAATTAGTAAAAAGTAGAAAAATATTAAGGTGCAAAGAATGGAAAAATGTATGAGTGATATACGCCCAGCTAAAGAAATCTTACGCGGATCCAAGGTGAAAATAAATTGAAAGTCTTTCATTGCTCAATCTGACTAAAGACGAGACTAACAAATTTTAAAACTTCATACAAGTTCTTACAAAAAAGCCGCACTCTTTCGAGGGCGAGGGCGGCTTCTTCATCTAAAAATTCTTATTCGTCCCGCGGCCGCGGGATCCATTAGCGGTTCTCTTCTCTTCAATCCCAGCCGTGGGCGTCTCTTACTTTGATCATGGCGCCGAGGATGGTGTTCCAGGTTTGCTGGGTTTCCAGAACTTCATTAGGGAACATGCAGCCATCCCAACAGATGTGTTTGATCCCTCGATCAGCGGCGTCTTTCAGCCAGTAACCAGCAGCGCTGGTGATGTCCATACGACCGTTGGGGTCGTCGGCTTGGCAGTGCTTACCGGTTTTGTCGTGTGATCCGGTTCCGTGAACGGAGCCGTCATTCTGTGCGACGTGGAAATCAATCGTCCAGGGACGCAGGGCGTCGGTCATGGTGGTGTAGGCGGCGTGGAATTCCTCGTCGCTGTAACCATCCTTCAGCAAGGCGTCTTCCGGTGCGTTGTATCCGAGCAGGTAGAGGTAGCTGTGTGCCATGTCGGCCTGAAAACCTACGGTTTCCGGCATGCCGACTTCTTCGAGCAGGTTGACCATGTTTTTCCATGAGTGCATTCCTGCCCAGCAAATTTCACCTTCAGCAGCGAGACGTTCGCCGTTGTCAGCAGCGACTGCTGCAGCTTCGCGGAAAGTTTGCGCGATCAGCTTGGTGTTCGCTTCACTGTCATCTGACCAGTTTTCCGGGCTGTCTGCGGAGTCGATACGGATGACTCCGTATTGACGCACGCCGTGATCGTTGAAGATCTTGCCGATGCGACAGGCTTTTTCAACCGCCAGCACAAACTTCTTTCTCGCTTCCGCGTCACCCATGGCGGAATCACCAACGGTGCCGGGCCAGATGGGAGCAACCAATGAACCGATTGCCAGACCATGTCCGGCAATCTTGTCAGCCATCGCCTTCAGATCGTCCTCACTCGCATCCGGATCGGTGTGCGGGTGGAAGAGAAACAAGTCAACGCCGTCATACTTCTGTCCGTCGACTTCGGCGTTGGCCGTCAGCTCGAGCATGCGGTCGAGACTGATCGGTGGTTCGGCGCCTTCTTCGTCGCCGCCTTTGCCGACGAGACCGGGCCACATGGCGTTATGGAGTTTGGGTGAGTCAGCCATAATTAAGAATTAAGAATTAAGAATTAGGAATTAGGAATTGAGAATTAGGAATGTGACTTACGCTTCGTTTTTGAGGTCGTTATACAACTGGAAGGCTTCGGCGGGTTTCATGCCTTCGTGCACGACTCCGCGCACGGCTTTCATCATTGGAACCGGAGCGTCGGCCTGGAAGATGTTGCGTCCCATGTCCACTCCGCTGGCACCTTGTTCGCAGGCGTCATAGGCCATTTGCAAAGCATCGAGTTCAGGGCGTTTTTTGCCACCGGCAATCACGATCGGAACCGGACAACAAGAGGTGACCGTTTCGAAATCTTCGTCAGTGTGGTAACATTTTACAATGTGACAACCGAGTTCTGCCATGATGCGGGTCGCCATACGGAAGTATTTCGGGGTGCGGGCCATGGCGCGACCGACGGCGGTCACTCCCATCACTGCGATGCCGTAGCGAGCTGCGGCATCGATGGTTTTGGTCAGATTCTGCAAGGAGCGGCGCTCATGCTGGCTGCCGATGAAGACCTGAACGGCCAACACCGAAGCATTGAGGCGAATCGCTTCTTCGATATCTACTGCGGTGTCTTCGTAAGAAAGAGGTTCGTATCCAGGGCGCTCCAATTTGAGCGGCTTGCCGTCCAATTCGCCTTCCCATTCATCCATCGGGCTGATCATCGAAGTGCCGCCGGATGAGCGCAAAGCAATCGCTTTCTGGGTGCTGGCGGGGATAATGCTGCGTTGGATGCCGCGAGTCAGCATCAGGCAGTCACAGTGAGGCTCCAAAGGAAGAATGGTCTGGTCAACCCGCTCCAGGCCGGTTGTCGGTCCCATGAAATAACCGTGGTCAAAAGCCAACATGATCGTGCGGCCGGTTTTTGGGTTGAATACCTTGGAGAGACGGTTTTTGAGGCCCCAGTCATATTGGTGAGAGCCTTTGAGGAAAAATTCAGGCACTTTCTGAGGAGTGTCAGTGAAGTATTCTTTGTCCTGTTTGTCTGCTGCGGATTTGTCTAGATCGGCCATGGTTCTGTTGTTTTCTTGAGATTAAATTAAGTGAGTGCTTGTTAGTCGAAATTGTTTCAGCTGGTGATGAAATCTTTCATGGTATTGAGCATGATGGCAACCGAAACGGCTCCGGCATCAGGGTGCCCGATGGATTTTTCACCGAGAGTCTTGGCGCGTCCCATAGTGGCAATCATGGCCTCGGAGGCATCGCGTCCGGCTACTCCAGCAGCTGCGGTAGCGGTCATTGCATCAACTAGGCTTTGCCCGGTGGCGCTGTTGGCTGCGGTGCCAGCGGGATCAAGGGCGTCCACCATGGTTTTGTCGCCGGGTTTGGCGCCTCCGCGGTCCATTACGCTTTCCGTTCCAGACGTAATAAGGTTGGCAAGTTCTTGAGGTCCAAAGGTTGACGAATCTTTAATACTTCTTCCGCCTGCTCTGAAGAGCGTTCCGAAAACAGCGCCGGAAGCGCCGCCCATCGAGCTCATCATGGCCATGCCGAAGTCCATAAATACCTTGCCGACAGACTCGTATTCACTGGCTTCGAGTTTCTCTTTCACGGCATTCATGCCACGTTCCATGCCGACTCCATGATCGCCGTCACCGAGGGCCCGGTCGGCATCGGTGAGAATAGGTTCCGCTTCGATGATGGCATCCGCCACCTTAAGCATCATGGTTTTCGTTTCTGCAGGAGTGAGTTGTTCTTTCGCCATAGTAAAAATGATAAATGTTATATCTTAAATGATAAATTAAGCGCCTTGGTGGCCTTCGAGTTTGGTGTAACAAACAGACTGGCAGGACATATTCCAGTATTCTTTCAGCTCATCGTCGAGTTTGGTGATGCTGAAGGACATTCCAGCCATTTCCTGGCAGGTGACGAGCGGGCCGACGATGACGTCGTAGATCTTGATTCCGCGCTCGGTGAAGATTTGCTTGGCTTTCCGGAGAGCGATGAGCAGTTCCATCATCGTGGTGGCACCGAGGCTGTTGACGAATAAGATGATTTCATCCCCTTCAGATAAGGCGTCAACGTCTTCATCGGCGTCGAAGTCTTTAAAAATGTAGTCGAGCATTTGCGGGACGAGCTCATCCGTGGTGGTCATGGGGATTTCGCCCACTCCCGGTTCGCCGTGAATTCCCATTCCGAGGCCGATTTTGTCCTCAGCGATGTCAAAAGTGGGTTTGCCAGTGGCGGGGATGGATCCGGGCGACATGGAGACGCCGATCGAGCGGGTCATCAGGCAGGCTTTTTTGGCTGCTGTTTCTAATTCATCAAGGCTGGATGCGCTTTGGGAAGCGGCTCCGACGAGTTTGACGATGGGAACCAGGCCAGCGACTCCGCGACGGCTTTGTTTTTCCGTAGGAGGTGCCGAGGCAACGTCGTCACAGATCAGCACGGTGCGCACATCGATGTCTTCGTCTTCGGCCAGTTCAGCACCGATGTCGAAGTTCATCACGTCACCGGCGTAGTTGCCGTAGAGATAGAGAACGCCTTTGCCCTTGTCGACTGCTTGAGTGGCTTCGAGAACGATTCCTGGAGGCGGAGCGGCAAAGATGTCACCGCAGGCCGCGCCGTCAGCGAGATTTTTTCCAACCAGGCCGTGATAGATAGGCTCGTGACCACTGCCGCCACCGACCAGCAGGGCGACTTTCCCATCGGGGATATTGCGTAAAGCGAGAGAGCGTTGTCCGACGTGGATGCAATCCCCGTTGTAGGCGTCGACAAGTCCTTCGACGAGTTCATCGGCGACTTTTAGTGGATCATTGATGAGTTTTTTTAGATCGCTCATGAGCAGTGGATTGGAAGAAAATATTTGATGAAAATTACAAGGCCCTAAAAGGCCGTGGAAGCGGTGATTTGTCAATGATTAAAGGCTATCAAAGCAGGATTTAGGCCATGATTTGCAGACTATGCGAAGAGGGGGGATTTCGCAGAGCTTGCATCGTTTTGGATTCACTGATATTGAAAGCCGAATCAGATGGGACAGAAAGAAGAGAATACTCAGCCGACACAGATTTTCCTCGGCTGGGATCGTCCGGTGGTGGAACTGGCGGTGGAGCATTTGCTGTCACAGGTGAATGAAGGTGATGATTGGGTGGATCTGTCAGATGTGCTGGTGGTGGTGCCGACGCGTAATGCCGGGCGGAGACTGCGTGAAGCTCTTGCCGTGGCGGCATCTGGTGGTGAGGGAGGGATTTTGCCTCCGCAGGTGAATGTGCCTGAGGATTTTCTGAGACTGGATGCAGGAGAGGGCAAGGTGGCCGGTTCAACATCGGCTTTGTTGGCTTGGATCGAAGAATTACGGGCTGTGGATTTGAATGAATACCGTGAGCTGTTTCCCATCGATCCGCCGGATCAGGGATTTGATTGGGCCTTGAAGGTGGCGATGGAATTAGCCAAGGCGCGTTCGTCCTTGGCTGAGGCGGGTCTGCTGGCGCGGGATGTGCTGACAGGGGAAAGAGGGGCGCAGATGTGGGAGCGTGAACGTTGGGAAAACATCACCCGACTTGAAAAAGCGGTGATCGAGCGTTTGCAACGAGTCGGCTTGGAGGAGCCTGAAGCGGCAAAGGTCAAGGCGGCTAGGCTTTGGCATGCGCCGGACTCGGTGGCTAAAATTGTTTTGATGGCGGTTCCTGATCCCTTGAGCCTGGCGATTGATGCGATAGCGGGGGGATCGCAAAAACAGGAGGTGGGAGTTTGCATTCATGCGCCGGAGTCGTTGGCGAATGCTTTTGATGAGTGGGGACGCCCGCAGGCTGGATTCTGGCAGCAGCGAGTTTTGCAACAGCCTGACGATGAAGACATCTATCTGGCAGCAAATCCTGCGGGTCAGAAAGATGCGGTGCTTGGTTTTTTGCGCAGCCGGAGAGAGCCTGCGGATCACGCGGTGGCGGTGGGGTGCGCGGACGGAGATGTGTTGCCCGTCCTGCGTCGCGGATTGGAGTCGGCTGGAGTTGCGGTGTTTGATCCCGATGGGGAATCCTTCAGCAATCATGCGCTGTATCATTTTCTGGCTAACTTTTCCAAGTTGCTGAGTGATGGACGTTTTCGTGATTTTCTTGAAATGCTAAGAAATGCCGCCTGGCTCGATTCTTTGAGCCGGCAATTTGAAGAATCCAACGACGATCAGGAATCACACTTTGATGCGGTGAAGGTTATGCAAGCTTTTGATTCGCTCAATGAACGGGCTTTGCCGGGTAGCTTTGAAGACGCCATGGAGAGCTTGCGTCGGGATCGTGAGAGGGATGATAAATACACCCGGCCTCTGCCCGGTCAGTGGTTCGCGGGTGATGCAGTGGCGGCGATGCTAAAACGTTTTCGAGAGCAGACTTTTGCGGAAGCGTTGGCGGCTTTGTTATCTGACTGGTTGGGCACGAGGCAATTGCGATCCGACGAGGCGGACGCACAATTGCTGGCAGTGATCGGAGAGAGAAGTCGGCACTTGGCTGATGAAATGAGTCAGGTTGTGGGGGATGATCGGGTTAATCCTGCTGATCTTTTTGAGCTGATGTTGGCTGATCTGGCTGGAGTTCACTATTATCCAGGTGATCGAAAAGCAAGCGATCTGGAGTTGCAGGGTTGGTTGGAGTTGCCCTGGGAGAGTGCGGATGATCTGGTGGTGAGTGGTTTGAATGAGGGGCTGGTTCCGGTGGCGGTGGTGGGAGATATGTTCCTGCCGGAATCGGCGAGGAAAGTGCTCGGACTGAAAACCAATGAAGAACGCTTTGCCCGTGATTTGTATTTGCTGGAGTCGATGCTGTGCTGGCGGGAGCAGAGCGGGGGGCTGATTAAAATTCTGGTAGGCAAGGCGAGTTCGAGTGGGGATTTGTTAAAACCCTCGCGATTATTGTTCCAGTGTGAAGAGGGGAAACTTCCGGCGCGGGCGAAACGTTTGTTCGCCGATGCGGATCTCAGTGGAGCGGAGCAGTCGGTGCCGCCCTGGAATCTGAGTTGGAAACTGCA
>JAADHD010000375.1 GCA_013152075.1 Verrucomicrobiota bacterium
AACATTAACATCCAATCCGTGTCCGTCGCCAAAATCGAAAGTCCGGCCAACCACACCGCCAAGTGGCACCACCCAAGTGTTTCCGGAGGATGCCTGCCAGTCAGCGGCAATAGTGCCGTTGTAGCCCAGATAGACACCGGGCAAAGAAGGCACATTGTAGAAAATAGATGGCTGGATCGACATGCTATTAAATCCACCGTCGAAGCCCCAGTGATTACCCACAAGACCAGCAAAGAAAATATTCTCGGATAAGGGGCCCGTAACGATTCCTGTCAGCCCGGTGCCCCACCCCGGTCCACCGACAAAATCATCCGTGCGAGTTTTCCATGAAATCTGAGGGCCGATTCCCCACTTCCAAGCAGCCCCACTATGTGGCACGAAAAAGAACTGAGTCATGATGTCACCGATACCCCAGTGTAGGTCCGTGCTCGGTGGCCTCTGATCTCCCAATCTCGGAAGATCAGCTTCCCCCGGCACACCACTAAATGGAATCACCGCACGGGGAATGAAGGTGAAACCTGCATCCGGAAAATCAATAGCATAAACCGGCTGAATCTGAAAACTATAGCCTGTATCACCGTTACCAAGCCCAAAACCAATGTCATTATCAGTCATCAAAGCAGAAATGGCGGCAAGAGGGTTTTGTAGCGCCTTAGCCATCTCCTCAGCACTATCCATATGGACAGCTGACTGCCCCCCGAGTATCGCAGCAGGATCAATGCTATCCGCACCTCGCAAAGGAGAAAGAGAAAGTCCCAAAGAAAGATTACAAATTATGAATATACCGTATCTGCTCGTCATTTATGAAAATATAGTAAACATGTGAAAATCAGCTGACTTATGAAATAGCCCATCCAAATATTTGGCGAAATATACACACTCTTAATAAGCTTTATATACGATTCCTGCCAAAATTATCCCCAAAAAACTTTGCTAACACAATCCTCCTCGCCCCTTCAATTCACCCATCCTATTTGACACGCTAGTCCGTTCAGCTAATTTTTCTTCCATGACCTTATTCGAAGACTATTCTATTTACGACGTTAGTGAACTCGAATCGGTCATGGAACCTGAATGGCCAATGGAATGTCGTCAAATCAAGCCGGGAAAGTTTGAATACCTCGACTCGGCAGTTGATTTAAGCGGAATTCGCATCTTTTGGCCATCGGTCAATCAAACGATTCGAGCAAAACAAGCACGCCTCGGAAATGGCTTTTGCTTTTCGGTTCCAATTTCCTTGTCCGGCTTTGTTCACGTTGACTGCCGGGAAATCAATCCGGAAGACGGAGTGCTGCTATTCCCAGGAATGGAGCTGGATTATTTGATACCTCAAAACACTCGATTCATGACGATTGATGTGGATTTGTCGCGTATCCCATTAAGTTTACCCTGCCGGATCAACCATCCTGTGCAGTTACTGGACAAAGCTGCTAAAAACGAGCTACTTCGATACTGCAGCTTTGTTACAAAATCAATTCAGCACAAACTCTCTCATCCAATACCTAATCAGAAGAATCATATTCGCCACTTCCGAAACGGGGTCGTGCATCGATTATCCCAAGTGCTTAAAGCTTATTTCACCCGCAACCCGGATGATACCAAAGTGAACGCTACGGCCGAGGCCAACAGATTAGTGAGTAAGAATATTACTGAATATCTTTCTGACTGGAATGCTGACCACCCTCCCAGCATATCTAAAATAGCTCAAGAGTTTGGATTATCCGAGCGAAACCTATATCGACACTTTAATCAATGGCTCGGAATTAGTCCTTACCAATATTACCAGATCGAACAGCTTCACCGTTTTCACCATTACTTGAGAACAGATGAGCAAAGAAAAGGAGCTGTCACTCGCGCTGCTACCAAAGCAGGAATCGGGAACTACTGTCGCGCCATCTCTGTTTACAAAAAACACTTTCAGGAATCTCCTGGAGAAACTATCAAGAAGTGCAATCGCCTGTGAAACAATCCAATTTTAGATTACCTGAGTAATAACCGCCATAGAAGAAACCTTATAACTTGGGTTCAGTCCCTAATCGGCGGTCGTAGCAAACCTTCAGGGTAATACAACCATGCTCACGACCAAAAAAACACAATATGCATGGCTAGCATTGCCTTGCCTGCTCCTATGCCTGCTTGTAACGAGCTGCGCTTCTCTGAAAAAACCAACAGGCACTCCCGATTCTCATTCACTCCCTCCTGCCAGCAAAGGCAAACTGGCTAACCTTGATGATTCAGCTAACAGAAAGCAGGGGGATTCATCCTTCCAGTTGCTTGCAGCAAACAAAGCGGCTCTTGATTGGCGGCTAGCTTTGTGTGATCACGCCACCACCTCTCTTGATCTGCAGTATTATATTTGGCAAAACGATGAAACCGGCACCCTGCTGTTCTTACGCCTATTGAAAGCGGCAGACCGGGGAGTGCGTGTGCGCCTCCTGGTAGATGACCTTGCAGTGGCTTCGAGTGATAAAAATCTGGCCGCACTTAGTCAGCATCCAAATCTTGAAATCAGACTGTTCAACGCGAACTCAGCGCGACTCGGCTCCCTGTCCTTTTACTCAAATTTCCTTCTTAATTTCCGTCAATTGAATCGGCGCATGCACAACAAAATGATGGTTGCCGATAATCAGGTGGGAATTATCGGCGGACGGGACATCGGTAATGAATACTTCGGAGTCAGCAGAAAATACAATTTTCGAGATATGGATGTGGTCGTCGCCGGCCCGGTAGTGCCCGAAATATCAAGAGCCTTTGATGACTACTGGAATCACGAAGCAGCCTATCCCGCACACTTGCTTTCATTCAAAGCCAACGCCGATGACGCAAAGGCAGTGCGTAAGGATTTGAACTCCTACATCACAGCTAATTCCAAGCTTTTGGCATCCTACCCCATTCACCGGAAAAATTGGTCCACGATCTTCAATCATTTTGCTCGCAAGGCTCACACCGGCGAAGCTCACTTCCTGCAAGATGATCCCGTGAATATGGGTGGCACCGAAGTCCGGTTGATTGATATGATTGATTATATGGCATCCCCTTCTCACGAAGAATTGCTTGCTGTTTCCCCCTACACTCTGCCCGTTCCCGGCTTTCTTGAAAGTTTACAGCAACTCAATGACGAAGGCGTCGAAGTTCAACTTATAACTGGAGGAATGGAATCCAACAACCACACAGTGGCCCACAGTCATTACAAAAAATACCGTAAAAAAATTCTCGCCACCGGCACGCAGTTAAAAGAATACCGAGGCTCGCCAGGCAGCGATGAACGGCAACTGATAGACGCCCCCCCCATCCGGTCAGAATTCGTTGCCCTGCACGTAAAAACGCTAATTGGAGACAGACGCTTGTGTTTTATCGGCTCTCTGAACTTGGACCCAAGAGCCTTGATAATAAATACTGAAAACGGCCTGTTAATTGACTCTCCTAGTTTAGCCAAGGAACTGGCTGAACAGATTGATAGTATGGCTTCACCCGAAAACTCATGGTCTGTGACCAAAACCTCCGATAATAAGCTACAATGGAAATCTTCAATCGGCACGGTCAATAGGCAACCTGCGCGAAGCTTTGGACAAAGGCTCGCAGATTTCTTCTTCCAGTTCCTACCCATAGAGAGTCAGTTGTGATCTACTATTGATAAGTCACCTATCATTCGATCATTCGGCATCAACCCCAGATAGCAAAGATGCAAACCGCAATGAAAGTGGCTGGAAACAGAATTCGACAATAACGATCCATCTTCAGCGCCATCTCCTCTTTTCCTATCCTCACCAAACGACTAGTGGTCACTGTTTCCATCAGAGCGATAAACACCATGATGGTCGCAAATAAAATAAAGCCATCCATCCTAGTGATATAAGAAACCTTTGGCAACATCGCCCCTAGGGCAAATCGATAAGCAATCAGAGTCAACATCGAGGTAATCGAAACACTGATCTGAGATCCTGACTCCGATGGGTGAATCCAAAACACGATCCACGACATCATCACAATCATCACCAAAGGCAACAAGATCTTGACCAAGTAATAGCCGATATAACGTTTGGCGTGAAATTTAAAGGCCATTCCCGGCAGGGAATTTGATCCTTCGATCAATTCTACCGAACTTACGTCCACCTGCCAATCGGTGATTTCCCAATCCGGCAAAGAAAGTTTTTCGGCCAAGCCTGAGCTCAATCTGGCATCCGAGGATTGTTTTAAGACTATATTAGTATGATCAGCTTGGGCTGACACCAACTGGATAACAAAAGTATGCTGATCGAGCGGAAAGTCGTGCAAATCCAACGGTTGCGAGAAATTCCCCCAATAACGCTGCACCCACTCCACACCTCCATCTGCTGCTACCGTGACTCGATCAGGGAAGGTCTTCACCAATCGTTGCTGATTAGTAATCTGCAAAGCAGGCTCCCATATCTCCGACATTTCCATAATCCTGAAATCTGCCTCGCCTTTCAAACGATCATCCTGCCAGCGAGCGCTGACCGCAACATTAGCAGTGAAGGTTTGTTTGGCTCCGTCAATTTCAGAGATATCAAGCACCTTGATCGCCACCTCCACCTCGGTCTTGCCGCCCGCCCCCTCCGGCCGCAGAGTCAGATCTACCTCCGTTTCCGACGCTTGAACACAAGTAGAAATGTTAGATAACAACAAGATCAATCCTGTTAATATATGTAGATAGGGACGTTTCATTTCTCCCACAATTTACGCGCTGACAGGATCGGTCAAATAATACCTTTGCCGCTTCATACTTGCCACAGTCCACTTTATGATCCATACGCTATTTGATATCTACCCGCCGTGCGCTCTCTCATTCTACAAATAACCCGCATCGGCGTTCTGATCGCCATCGCTTGGATGATCCGCGAGCATCATCTGCGCATCAGTATTCAGGGTGATCGGCCGATCACTATCAGTGAGGTTATAGTTTTTCTACCGTCCGCTCATCGCCTTTTCCCTGATTCTTCCCTCAAAGCCGGGCTGTGGGTCTTGGATAAAAATGGAAATCGAGTCGGCTACGCCACCCGCACCATGCCACAGTCACGGGACATTATCGGTTATTCAGGGCCGACCGATGCACTCATCGTCAGCGATGCTGATCTCAAGGTGGTCGGCATCGCCATCCGTCACAGCTACGACACTCCCAGTCACGTAGAAGACGTCACTCTGGATTATCAGTTCATGGAAAGCTGGAATGACAAATCGTGGCAGCAGATTGCGCAGATGACGGATCTAAAAAAATCCAGAGTTTACGGCGTTTCCGGTGCCACACGAACTTCGGAAGCTCTCGCCCTATCGATCAGCAAACGTCTGGATATCAGCAGGAACCCTCAAGCAAACGCCCCGTCATTGCACATCCGCTGGCAGGATATCGGACTGCTCCTGATTGTTGTGGGCGGACTGGCTTTTGCCTTCATCAAGAACTCGAAATTTCAGCGCTATCGCTGGTTATGGTCGATCGCCGTTTTCATCGTGCTCGGATTTATCCTCGGCGACTTACTCGCTCTCGCCTTGTTTGTCGGCTGGGCCGAATCCGGCATTCCCTGGCGCATGACTCCCGGACTGGTGTTACTATTCGCCAGTGCCTTTTTTGTTCCATGGGCGACCCGCCAACCCGTCTATTGTCAGTTTATCTGCCCCCATGGACACGCCCAACGCTGGCTGATGAAGCTCCTGCCCGCTCGTTTCAGCCTGCGCCCTGATATCGATTTCAAATGGTCGCTCAAATGGATCGCCCCCGCCCTGCTCTTGCTAGCCCTGCTCACCAGCTTCTTAAAACTCCCCATCGACCTAGCTGGCGTCGAGCCCTTCGACGCCTATCTGATCCGAATGGCAGGAAAAGCCTCCATCATCATCGCCATCGTCGGCCTAATCATTTCTCTCTTCATCCCCATGGCCTATTGCAAATACGGATGCCCCACCGGTTGGATCCTAAACTTCATCCGTCGCCGAGGAGAAAAAAACAAAATCGACACTCAAGATGCCATCGGCCTCGCCTTGCTCTTGATTGCTTTTGCCCTATATCATTTCTACGACCCCATTCACACTTGGATCGTCTTGCCATAAAATTTCTCCCTACCTTGCAACTCTATTTTTATTCCAGTTA
>JAADHD010000021.1 GCA_013152075.1 Verrucomicrobiota bacterium
AAGTTACTCAAGTTGCCCGATTATAAAAAGGACATCGCTGCGACAATCACCCGGCACAAGAAACGCGGCGTTGAAGAATTCGGCAAACAATTACTCAAAGGCACCCAAGGAGGACCGTCACGCCTCAGTGTCTCACAAATCAAAGCAATGACTGACGGTGCCATCATCTTCAATTCGCTCTGTTTTGCCTGCCACGCCCAGGATGGTAAAGGTATGCCCATCCCCGGATCCGGAGGCATGACCATGGCTGCCTCCTTTGTGGGGTCTAACATCCTCGGAGCGCACCCCGACATGGCCATCAATGTCGTTCTCCATGGCTTAACCGGCCCCGTCGACGGCAAAACTTTCCCCGGTGAAATGATCTCCATGAAAAGCAACGGTGACGAATGGGTGGCCAATGTTCTCTCTTATGTAAAAAACAGTTTTGGCAACCGCTATGGATTTGTCACCACTGCGGACGTTGCCCGAGTTCGAGAGAAAAACAAAGACCGCCTCAAACCATGGACCATCGAAGAGCTCCGCGCTGCCGTGCCTTCCCCCTTGATGAATCGCGAGCAGTGGAAATTAAGTGCCAGTCACAATGCCAAGTCGGCAAAACATGCAGTCGATGGTGAAATTGCAACTCGATATGACACTGCCGGCAGCCAACGACCCGGCATGTGGTTTCAGATCGAACTACCTGAAGCGCTTGCTCTCGGCAGTATTGTTCTCGATACCAGCGGCTCCAACGGCGACTATCCCGTAAGCTACGCGGTTCACCTTTCCAGCGACGGCAAAGACTGGGGAAAACCGGTCGCCGAAGGTGGAAAGAAAAAAGTCAAAACTCGAATGACTATCGACTTCCCCGAACAGCAAGCCCGTTTCATCAAGATCACCCAGACAGGCTCCAAAAGCTCGTTCTGGTCCATTCACGAACTGGACATCATAGGCCGCACGAAGAAGTGAGCGAGATCATTCGCGGTCGTGCGAGCCGCGCAACCCTACCGCACAAAATCTTACCGGTAGGGACGACCGGCCTGGTCGTCCGATGAGAGAAGCTATCAACACACCCCCCCAAGCACCAACACCCTCTACGCTCCGGCAGTTGCCGATTTTTTCAAAGCCTTCAACTCCTTGTCCACCGTCGATAGGTATTCAGACGTGGCGACCAAACGGCGTGCCAGCAATTTAGTGATGAACTCATACAGAGCCGCATAAAAAGAGCAGTTCTCCTCTTTAGGCATCATATGCTCCAGAAATTTCTGATCCACAGCCAAACAGAAAGCTTTTGTCTTGGCCATCACCGTCGCACTACGGGTTTCATCCTGTAACACCGCCAGTTCACCAAAAATGTCTCCTATCGAGGACATAACCGTAAGCATGTCGCCATCTTTATAAACCTCCAGATCACCCGAAAGCAGAATGAAAATCCGCGTAGCCTCCGCCCCTTCGGTCACAATCTCGTCCCCCGGTTCACACTCCATAATCGCGCTGGCATTCAGCACATCAAGTAAATGCTCTTCAGAAAAGGATTCCAAAAACGGAATCTGACGCAGTTCATCCGGCATGGCGGCATCGTCGTGTATGTAAGCGAATTCTTTCACAGGTGTGAAGTATATAGGCAATATCCGGTCAAATGGAAGCTCGAATTGTGGAAACCTGCTATTTCTTTTCAGCAACAGTCAGCTTACCCGGCGCTCGGACACCGCTGCCCTTGCGCTTCTTGAGCTTGTCACCCAGTTCAGCTCTGGCTTCTTCCGCAAAATTCTGCATCTTTTTTACCAAGTCGGGATGCTGATCCGCTACATTCAGGGCCTCGCTAATATCGGAACTGAGATCGTATAGCTCCAGCCCCTGCACCTTGGCCTGACTGTATTTCACCGGCGTGCCCCCCTTTCCCCCGGGTTTACCCGCCAGCGTTCTGTAGGAATGCGGCAAATATAGTTTCCATTTCCCCATCGACACCGCATGCAACTCGTTCTGTTTGTAGTAATACCAGTAACCCTTATGAGGGTTTTTGGTTCCAATCGGGCCACTGATCATCGGCCAAATATCCATTCCGTCGATGGTGTGTTCTGGCAATTCAGCCCCTATCAAACCTGCCAGAGTCGGCAAAATGTCGATGTTCATACCCGGCTCATCACACACCGTTCCTGCAGGAATTTTGCCCGGCCAACGCATCACACAAGGTTCACGCACGCCTCCCTCCCAGGCGGTGCCTTTGCCCTCTCGAAGTGGCAAAGCCGATCCGGAATGCTCCCCATAATTCAACCACGGGCCATTATCCGAAGTAAAAATCACCAAAGTCTTGTCATCCAGCCCGTCTTCCTTGAGCGCTTTCAGAATTTCCCCAACCGACCAGTCAATTTCCGAAATCACGTCTCCATACAAACCTCGTTTGGTTTTGCCGCGAAATTTATCCGAAACATAGAGCGGCACATGTGGCTGAGGGTGTGGCACGTAGAGGAAAAAAGGCTTTTCTTTGTTACGATGAATAAAATCCACCGCCCGTTCGGTCAAACGGGTTGTCATTTGGGTCTGGTCCTCTTCATCCGCAAAACGCAGGGTCTTTTCTCCTTCGATGATCGGCAGCGGAGGAAATCGATCCCCGGCGGTCGGGTGTTTTGGCCACATGTCATTGGAATACGGAATGCCAAAATATTCATCAAAACCGTGTCGCAATGGCAAAAACTCCGGATGATGCCCCAAATGCCATTTGCCAAAAATCGCCGTCGCATAGCCCTTTTGCTTGAACATATCCGCGAGCGTCATCTCATTGCCACTGATCCCATGGGTATTTCTTGGCCCCAGCGCTCCATGAATCCCCACTCGATTCGGATAACAACCGGTCAACATCGCTGTGCGGGAGGCGGAACACACCGCCTGTGCCGCATACCAGCGGGTGAAAATTCGCCCCTCTTTGGCCATGCGATCTATATTCGGCGTCTCAAAGCCCTCCGCGCCAAACACTCCGAGGTCCTGATAGCCCTGGTCATCCGTGAAAACGATCACCACGTTCGGCAATTGCTCGGCCGTTTTTGTTTCAGCGTATCCCGTCAGCGCAAGAATGACTGACACAGCGAGCAATAAGCTTATTTTGACAAGAAATTTCATAAGTTAATCAAATTAATACAAATAAGTTAGAAGGTTTTTTACTTTATTTTGATGAAAATTATTATCAGGCCGGTTTAGAGCCTTATTCAGCTGAACTGTGCCGCCTACCTGCTCCCTATGCGAACATTAATCCACACGTGATGACGTAATGAGTGTCGAACTAAGACGGAAAGCACTGGGATCCAATAACTCGATCACCCGGCGCGAATCAATACCATGAATAAATTGGTCAATTCCTACCTGGCTCTGGATCGCGAGACAGAAGCGCTGGTTTTGGGAGTCGAGACCTGCAGATACGGGAATCCCTTATACCGTGTAAATACTCATTCCGATGATATAACTGTGAAAATGGCATTAAGATTACTTGTCCGCCAAAGTTTAAAAAAAGAAGTCCTAAGGACAAAATAGATCTCTTAGAACTGGAAGGCAATTTGCCATCGAGGTAGTTCCCTTCGACCAAAATTTCCTCACAGCTTCAATGTGGAACAGCTTTGCAGGCTGTCCTTCTCCTCCCGCTTTAACAACAGCTTACAAAGCTGTTCCACACCACGCAATCTCATTGCGTCCTACATTTCCATAGAGATCGATGAAAATTTCGTACGGGTTGAGATTGAAGCGGCGCTCAAGTATGAAATTCCAGTGATCCCCCTGCTAATCAAGGACATGCCAATGAAGCAGCGCTCCTTCACTCCACCACTCTAACCCTCAAAGTCGGTGCCATCGCGGTCGGATGCTCGCGACTGGCAAAAGCATGCACCAAACCATTCCCAGAAGACTGCTCCGTCTCCCTAACAATTATCAAAGTCGCAATCCCGTTGCTGTCGTTGTTCAAAAAATCAGTGAACAACTCTCCCTCCACCTCACGAAAGCCCGACGACACCCCCTGTTTGATTTCAAAACTCCCCAACTTCACCACCTTGGATTCATCCAGGCGCGAACCATGATCCAGAACATTGGCGGGCGCATTTTCCCAAGTCATACTCGTCTCATCCCATTGATCCAGAGCTTCATCGCGTAAGCCATACACCGTGAATGTCGAATCAGGCACCACCGAGGCATAACCCAGTCCACTGGAACGGATCGCCAGAGCCAGCTCAGCTTCACGGATTTCCACTCCGTTAAAACTACGCAAGTCAAAACCCAGATAGGTTTTTCTCTGATTGGTTTTGCGATCAGGACTTCTCTTCGCCATTACCAGCGGACTGCGCCCAAAAGGTCCACCGCCGTTCCCCTGCCTGACATAAGTATCTTTCCCCTGTCCGAGAGCCGTCGTGATCGCCTTCCAACCACGCCCTTTTTCCTTATTACCCAGCCCTGCGTTACGATCAGGTTCGGCTCCAATAGCGCCCGGCGCTTTACCGGAAAGAAAAGACTTCGCGTCGTAACGCACCGCATCCCCCATCTCCAGACGTTTTTCACCTTTCACCTGACTGTGCTCTACCCCGACGGCACCTTCCAATACCACCACCTCTGAGCGACCAGACTTGCCGACAGTGACACCGAATCGAGTGCCATAATCCGTCACCATCGCGTCATTGGTTTCCACTTGAAACCCTTCAGCGCCCTTCTTCACAAAACCTACCAGGCCACCGCTGATCAAACGACACTTCTCGGCCGACACCACTTCGATCAATGCCGGAGCCTCCATGGTCACCTGGGCACCTCCATCAAAAACTACCGTGGCTAAACCTTCCAGCAAATGCAAACGACCCGGCCCCAAACGCGCGCCATTGGACGTCGGCAAAGAGCTGCCCGCCCACTTACATTCCCGGGTATCCGCCAACGTCGCCACGGTGATATCTTTAAGCACCTCTACGACTGGAGCTTTGACCGCATTCTTTTTCACTTCCGCTACCACTGGCGTTCCGCCTGAAACTTCGCGTTGCTCACCGGTGACAATACTTCCCCGTAACAACCACACACAACCAAGCAAAAACGCTACCGTCGCCGCGTAGCGCAAGCCCGTCAGCCACCTCTGCGAAACTGGAAACTCGATCAACTTACCCTCTCCCTCAGCCAACAATTCCTCCCCATCCGCCTGCAATACGGCATGCAAGTGCAGATACTCAGCAAACCACCGCTTGGCTTCTTCATCCTCACTGAGCCGAGATTCCAATTCATCGATCTCAGCCTGATCTAATTGACCCTCCACATAACGATCAAACTCGTCCTGAAAGCTCTCCCTCTTTTTAGAAAATTTGCTGTTCTTCATTATTAGACCTCCACTTTTTCAATTTCTTTTGTCACACAATCCTGAAGCATCATTCGTATCCGGCTCAACAATCGATAGACCGCCCCCTCGGAACGCCCCACTTCCTGGCCAATCTCATCAACATCCATGTCACGCGTGTATCGCATCAGTAAAATCTGACGATGCGGACGTGATAGTTTTAACACACAGCTTTTCAACGCTTCCGTCCGGCGATCATAACTGTGTTCATTTTTAGAAATTTCCCAAGCCACACTTTCCAGAAACGCCTCGCTCAACTCAGCACGTTTTTTGTGTTTACGCCGATAAGTCAAAATCTGATGAAAAGCGATTTTACGTGCCCAGGCCAAAAAATTCGTCCCTAGCTCGAACTTATGAAAATGACGCCACATGACCAGCCGGGTCTCCTGCAGAATATCCTCAGCATCGCCGCGGTCACGAATGAGATTCAGCACGTATAAGGTGATTTTTCTCTCATGCTCGTTCAGCAGACGGAGGAAATCCTCGCCTTCATCGCTATCCGGTTGAGCGTTTTGCTGTTTTATTTCAGACATCTTGTATGTATTAAGAATGAGGCTGCAAATCCATATTATTGGACACTTTTTTTGAATTTACTTTATTTTTTCAAAAAAACTGTCCAAAAATCGTGCCAGCCCGCCTTCTTCTTTCTGAATGGCGTATTCATGCCCTGTTCAATACAATAATTTAAGCAAAATCCCACCAAAGCAATGTTTGCCAAAAAAACCAATCTCATCCTGATCTCAGCCCTATTCATCGGAATCGGCAGCTTACA
>JAADHD010000295.1 GCA_013152075.1 Verrucomicrobiota bacterium
ACGAAGCAGGTATACCAGACTCCGGAAGGATTGCTGGCGAGTGAGGCATTTTACGGCTCAGACGGCTTTAAAACAGAATACATCAAATACGATATTCGAGCGGGTCGGATTGGCCAGATAACCAGACGCTGGACCTACATGAAAGGCCGTCCGGTTAAAGTGGTGCAGGGCGGAAAGGTGGTATTCGACCAGACAAAGCGCTGAGCGTCAGCAAGCGGCAGGGGCTATAGCGGTGCCCGGGATTAGGCATGGCCCGTTCCGCCGTGGAAGGAGTTCCTAAAGGCAAAGTGCCTCTTTGACGGGTGCCTAGTTGCCTTGAAGTATGTAGATATCCTAGGCTACGGGTTTGTTAATAAATTATTATAAATTTATTCACCGCTTATTCCCAGGTTTTGCCCAATTGTTTCTCAGAAATGACAATACAATCGAATTTATATTTAATTTTTGCGAAAGAAGCCTTGAAGGAGGGGTTTATTTTTAATATAACTGTAAGTAATTAGTGAATTAACTCTGGTAATTATGGTTATTTTAAAATTATACTTGCCTAAAGGAAAAAAATCTGGTTAAATTCTCTCGTAATCAAAAAACAACTCATTAGGAGATCAAGACAATGCAGGTAATCGAAGAACAAAATAAGGAAGTGGGAAATCGCGCTGACGAACTGGCGGATTTCATCATGTTTACTCAGAGATCGTTTTTGCTCGATCTTTCAAACGAGCTGAATGATGGGCATGTTTCCTACGCACAATTTTTCCTTCTGGGCTATTTGGCCAAAGAGGAGTATCTGACGATGACGGATATCGCAAAAAAGATGGGACACTCTACGGCCGCGGCTACTGGCTTGGTCGATCGTCTGGAAAAACTAGGTTATGTGCAACGTCTGCACGCCGCTGATGACCGTCGTAAGGTGATGGTTCAGATCACGAAAAAAGGAATCGATTTGGTCAAGCGCCTACGCAATGTGATCGCGAAAAGCATTACCTCAACGATGTCTGACGGTGGCGAAAACTCGGGGAAACGCGAAGCAGTACAGACTCAGTTGCGCGAATTTATGGTAGGCAGCTAAGGTAGTATAAATTTGATAGTGGGATAAATCCGCCGTGTCGCTTAGCGCTCGGCGGATTTTTTTTAGATAATGAAGACGATTGAGACATTCTCAAGCTTGTCCGCAATTGATGGGCTGATGCACGGCTTTTTTACTCGTATCCCAGAGGTGGACGTAGCTGTGGAACGAGAAGAGGCGATGCATCGTCTGCAGGGGGCTCATGACGAATTGCTAACAGTGCTCGGCAGCAGTCGTTCTTGTTTATGGACTGCCGAACAAGTTCATGGAAACGCGGTAAGCGCGTGCAAAGGGGGAGCTTCGAGTGGCTATGAGTCAGGGGTCGATGGGCTTGTGATTGCGAAAGGGGGGGCGGCTTTAGGGATATATGTGGCGGATTGTTGTGCCGTGTATCTGGTGGATGTCGAAAACAAGGCCTGCGGCCTGGTCCATTCAGGGAAGTGTGGAACGCAGCAGGGGATAGTGGCAAAGGCGCTGGACTTGATGCATAACGAATTCGGAACGAAGCCGGAACTAGTGATTGCTCAGCTTAGTCCCTGCATAAGACCGCCATGGTATGAGAACGATTTTGCACAGACAATCAGAGAGCAATGTCGATCGGCGGGTTTATTGCCAGGGAACATTCATGATTCCGAAACCTGTACTGCGGAGAATGTTGACAGGTACTATTCTTATAGACGGGAGAAAGGGCGCACGGGGAGAATGTTGGCGGTTCTGGGGTGGGCGGTTCAATAAATTTCCAGTTTAGCAGCGGTGGATTTGCATCACTGCTTTGGCGTCGCTTTTGGCGAAGTGCTTAGTTCGAGCACCCCCTGCATACTCGACGGCAGGAATACCTTATCTCCCGGATTCTTCGAAATTCTGTCGAAGCCATCAATGACTTTTTGCGCTAACAAAATACGTGCAGCCTCCTCTGCACCGATGGTGCCGGCTAGAGAGTCGACATAATTCCGCTCTGCCGTAGCTAAAATTTCTAGCGCCTTTGCGGCGCCTTCGGCTCGCATGACCGTAGCATCACGATCTGCGGAAGCGTTTTTGAGCGTAGCTTGAGCCTGGCCCTCAGCCTCAGAGGACAGGGCGCGACTTTTGCGCTCGGCCTCGAGTTGCTGCAGCATAGCTTTACTGGTACTATCGTCAGTTTTTAATTCCTGAATTTCAACACGTAAGACCTGGATACCCCATTTTTTAAGAGTGTCAGTAAGGCCGGAGACGATCATTTCGTTGAGATTAGCGCGAGTTGCCAACACCTCATCAAGTTCGCGTGAGCCAATTTCGGAACGGATCACATTTAATGCCGCCTGCAGAAGAGACTGGTGCAAGTGATCGACCTCGTAGACCGCTTTAATTGGATCTACGACGCGCCAGCTTACCACACAGTCCACTGTTACTTTGGCGTTATCCTTGGTAATGCATTCACGGGGTTTGGTGTCGGAAATTTGTTCGGTCAATTCGATAAATACCCCATACTTGTGAGTTTCTGTGCCCCATACGTCAGCGACGTTACGCACGGTGTCGATGAAAGGTAGCTTGAAGGCCAAGCCGCTTGATTGAACTTTTACGGGCTTGCCGAAACGTTCGATTATGCGGCAGTGACTTTGAGGAATGGTGGAGATCATTGCGATTATTAGGTTTGTTGAGAGTCGGTTTCGGTAGTGGCGGCTGGCCGCGCTTTGATAGTAAAAATTCCGTGGGCGACCGTTTTGATCGTCACCTTCTCGTGGTCCTTGAATCGACCATCGTCAGCGTCCGCAGATTCGTTGCCGTCTTCGTCGAGATCGACTGGCCATAAATCAGCGTTCCAGTAAACAAAAGCCTTGCCACTGATGAGACGGAATTCGCCAGTTGCACCGACAGCGGAGTGTATAGATTCATCCATACCCTTGGAGAAACCCATCCTAATCAACGGAGTGATGAAACGTTTCCATACCGTGTAAAACATCGCTGTAACCCCCAACCAGCAGATGATGGTGATCAGAATGCGCCACTTAATATCCACATCAAACAACAGCGAAAAATAAACCGAAACTCCAAGCAAAGCCGCGATGCTGAGGATCTCTGTTTCAAAAAACACGTCGAGAATCACGATGGTCAGTCCGATGGCTATGACCCAGAGAAAACCTCCCAAAGAGGGGTCGAGAATATCCGTCATAGTGTTACTTCTGTTAAAATCATACTAAAATTAACCGGGTAGTCGTTTCAAAAAACACATTGCTTGTGACTTTCGACACAAATTTCGTCTGCGTATAAGTAAAACTTTTATTTGTAACTACATAATTTTTCAAGCATATTAATCACCTAATTATTTGAGCCGCAACGTTCAGTTTCACCTCAACTTCACCTCAGCGAAGGCGTCAGTTCAATTACGGACCTTCTAATAATCTCTAGAGTATTGCCCCGTTGACCAACCTTAAGATGGGTCGGTGTAGTTGTATTCCTCAGCCCTGCATAAAACCGCAATAGGACTAAATTTTGCGTCATATATTTTCGAGAAATTCCATGCCAGGAATCAGGAGTCGTGCTTACGTATACGTATACGTATGCGGCTGCGGCTGGGTCAGAAGGAACTAATAATGTCGAATAATAAAATCGAGGTATCCGCACCAGCGAAGACAAATCTTTGGCTGCGCGTTCTGGGGCAACGGGAGGACGGGTTTCATGATATCGATACCCGCATGGTGGCGCTTTCGCTTGCGGATAAAATTACGATAGAAGTAATCCAGGGTGATAGGGGTGTCAGTTTGACGTGTAGTGATGAGTCACTCAGGACGGATGAGGGTAACTTGATTATTAGTGCAGTGCGAACACTGGAAGAACATTGCAAGCAAACTTTCGGGCTGCGAATCCATTTGGAAAAACACATTCCGATAGCGGCTGGTCTGGGTGGTGGTAGCAGCGATGCGGCGGCTGTGTTGAAAGGGCTCAATCGTCTATTTGGATTAAATCTGACGCTAGATGAGTTATCAGATCTAGCTGCGAAAATTGGATCGGATGTTCCGTTTTTTGTTTATGACTCACCCTGCGATTGCACGGGAAGGGGGGAAAGGGTGATGCCGGTTAAATTTGATCAAGAGCTGCCTGTATTATTAGTGAAGCCTGGTTTTGGAGTTTCAGCAGCCTGGGCATATCAGAACAGAGCCGACTCTATAGAGATACCGGGCGTGGTTTATGCTCCACAAGTGTGCCCTTGGGGAACTTTTAGCAATGATCTGGAGCGCCCGGTTTTCGAAAAATTTATGTTTTTGGCGCGCTTGAAAATGTGGTTGCTGGATCAAGCGGAAACGCACGTGGCTTTGCTATCGGGCTCGGGTTCCACCATGTTTGTAGTTCTGGCGGAGGCGCATGGAGGGGAGTATTTGGAAGAAAAGATAAAAGCGCACTTCGGGGAAACGATGTGGACCTATCTTGGTCACACTCTGGGTGGACGATGAAGTGTTATAAACGAAGGAGTAATAGATGAAGATACGGATTTTGTTTTTTTCTGTCCTTCAGGATATCGTGGGAGCTGGCGAAATAGAGGAAGAATTGCCGCTGGGTCAAACTTGGAAAGTTTCAGACCTTCTTGAAAGATTGTATGTGAAATATGATGGGCTACGGATCTGGGATGGGAAAATCCTGGTGGCCTTGGATATGGAATACGTGGATCGTGATGAAAAATTGGCCGATGGACAGGAGTTGGCGATCATGCCGCCAGTTCAGGGAGGGTGAAGGCATTTATCATTTTGGGTTTAGCATTTAACAATTCCGGATATATTTGCCACAATGACCAAAATGAAATGTTTAAAGCTTGGTGAATGATGGACGCAGTGGTCAGTGTTGCTTGTCCGAAGTGTCATGCGGTGTTGCCGGATGATGTTCTGCAATGGAAAGGGCAAACGGAATCCGAACTTGCCACCTGCCCGGCATGCCGGGCTCCTGTTTATGCGAACATATATCCCCGATTGTATGCTGGGGGTATTTCAAAAGAAGAGCAGGGAGGGAGTGGGCGGTCGGAAGACGGGGATGCGGTTTGTTCGTTTTATCCTGAACTTAAAGCGGAAACAGTTTGTGAAGAGTGTGGGTGTTTGATGTCCGAAAAAGCTGCGGTGAATTGGAATGGGAAAAATTTTTGCATGCCGTGTCTTCATTTATTGAGAGAGCAGAAAGGTCGGGATGATTTTCTTTCCAAACGAACCCTTTATGACAATTCGGCTTTGGGCCTGGTTTTGTTTTTAGCGCCCTTGAGTTTGTTTACGGCTCCGTTAGCCTTGTATTATCTAATACGGTATCGAGATTCCTCCCGTGGTATTGTGCCGAGAGGGAAGGCGCGATGGGTTCTGGCGTTGATTCTAAGTATTGGCTTCATGCTGGCTTGGTTATTATTATTGGTATTGTGGTTATCAGCCGTTACAAGTTCCAGTTGATGGAGTTCCCAAATTATCATGAGTAGTATTTTTGGCATAGGGGTTGATATCGTGGAAACCGAAAGGATCCGCCAATCGATCCAGCGAAATGGGCCCAGTTTTCTGGAGCGTGTTTTCACCAAAGCAGAGAGGGATTACTGCGATAAGATGAAAAAATATGAGATCCACTATGCCGCACGTTTTGCGGCTAAGGAGGCGGTGGCGAAAAGTTTTGGTACCGGGTTTGGTAAGGATTTCGCCTGGTCGGACGCCGAGGTGGTTCGCAAGGAGAGCGGGGAGCCGCAGATCGTTTTGCACGGTGAAGGTAAACGTTTTGCCAAGGAAAATGGAATCGTTCGCGTGATGATCACGCTGTCTCATTCCGATCATTATGCGGTGGCGCACGCGATAGCTTTGACGGGTTGAGCACTTCAGTTCGTCCGGAGGGAGAAGGGGCTCACACGAGTCGAGACAGCTAGAGTACAAAGCCGAGCGGAGCGAGACAGACGGAGTCAAAAGACATAAAAAGCACGAAGGTGGAGAGGATGAGATAAAAACCCCTAAACAATATTATATTTTTCGTATCTTCGGTGTCTTCCTTGGACAAATTATTCTCTGCTCTGTGTTGATTTGTGTTCCAG
>JAADHD010000026.1 GCA_013152075.1 Verrucomicrobiota bacterium
TATCTCACGTTTGCGTGTGGTTAAAAATTTAAAAAAATTAGGTGTACCTGAAGGCTGGAAAAAAACATCACTGTTACGAAATTGTCTTCCATTGTTGCTGGATCAACAAGGCCATTGGCTGGAAGACACAACAGTAAGATTGGATGATGAGCTGGGGCTAACTTATGAGAAAAAGGAGAGTGAATGAGTCAGTTTAATTTGGTAGACGAGAAATGGATACCGGTACGTTTTCTGGATGGCACACGAGATGAACTTGGTATCAGCGATGTTTTACTGAAATCTAAGGAGATCGAATCCATTGAGGATTCATCTCCCCTGGTGGTAGTTGCGCTGTACCGCTTTTTGTTGGCGGTGTTGTATCGAGCATTGGAAGGGCCAACGGATATTGATCAGGCTAAAGACTTTTTCAAAGATGGGTTGCCTAGCGAGAAAATTACCGCTTATCTAGTGGAGTGGCGGGACCGGTTCTGGTTGTTTGATGAAAAACATCCGTTTGGGCAAATCCCTTCTTTTGAACCGGAGACATGGCGTGCCTGGACATCACTTGCTGCTGAACATAATGCAGATAACGCCAAGGTGCTATTCGATCATGTGGATGTTCGTACCCCAGGTGGTATTTCCGAGGGCGTAGCAGTGCGATGGATGCTGGCTACGCAAACATTTTCGGTAAGTTGTGGCAATAGTGAATTGTCTCACACGGGCACCGCGCCATCGGCCACAGCTGTGATGGTGTTACCTCTTGGGCGAGACCTTCAGGACACACTTCTGTTTTCTCTTGTACCACAAAATCGTGAGATTTTTATTAATGATGTTGCCTTATGGGAAAGAGCCCCTGAATTGGTTGAAAATCTGAAGATGGGGGTAGAGCGACAAGCTACCGGATTTGCTGATATATATATGTGGCGAACCCGCGCTGTTCGTTTTCAGAGAAATGATACCAGTTGCATTAAAAGCTTGGCCTTTGCTTCAGGTGTCGGCTGTTCCTCGACAGATTTGATAGATCCTATGCTGGGATACCGTATTGATGATGTGAAGGGGCGGTTACCTGTTCAGTTTCGTGATAGAGGGCTTTGGCGAGATTTTGATTCCCTTTTGCCCGACCAATCTAGCTTGTCCCCACGCGTAATTGAACATGCAATAACGCTAACCCGAGCAAATGGGAAGCGTTTCCCAAAATCAATGATGGCCCTCGGACAGGCAAACAATAAGGCGAAAATCGAATACTGGCGCATGGACTACTTTTCTCTGCCGGGTGCGTTGGCCGCAGATCGTTATATCAGGGTTGAAATTCGGCAACTACTTATTGACGCTGAAAAATCTCAAAAAATACTTTGGGCTGCTTGTCGATCATTTGCCCGTGATTTGTTGAGTAGAGGGGCTAGAAAACCAGATGGGAAAGATATCAGCAAATTTGTTGAGCAAATATCCGTGAATTCTTGGTATTGGTCTATGTTGGAATCCCGTTTCCATGAGATTTTGCGCGAGTACACTCTCAATCGTGATGATGAAGAAATTCGCTACCTCTGGCTCAATGCGGTACGAGATTCTTTAAAATCAGCCTGGGACCAGCATAGCGCCTCTGTCTCCACTGGGGATGCCTGGGCCATTAGAGCCCTTGTCAAGGCCGAAGGGCGAGTATTACGTCAGTTGAAGAAATTGCGAAATGAAATTTCAATTCTTGAGCCAGTAGAGGTGTCTGCATGAATAGTTTTATTGAATGGTTAGAGAAGCTGAATGCGAGTGATACACGAGTAAGGGCGGTTTTGCGTCGTAGTCTGTCTTTTAAGCCTGGAACATATTTTCGGGCTGCTCCATACGTTGAACCTTTCTTAAAGAATGAAGAAAACGAATGGAGGCGAGAGATTTACTATCTGGTGGCGGGGCTCTGGGCTTTGCATTGGCGTGAAGGTCGTAGCGAGCAACCACCCTCGCTAGGAAAGGCAAGTGCCACTCATCAGTTGGCTACAAATTCAGCAAGTACGGAGCGGCGTTTTATTGCCCTACTGGATGCCGACCATGATCAATTACCGCACCGCTTGCGACAAATGGTTTCCCTACTTAAAGATCAACCCATTGACTTTGGAGAGATGTTGAAAAGATTGATGTATTGGGATGATGATCTGAAAAGATCCCAAAATGCCTGGGCACGAGATTTTTACCGCACCTTGAATAATGAAAAAAATACTGAAATGGAGACCAGTGAATGAAAACAATAATTGAAATTCATGCCTTACAGAACTATGCCCCATCCAACTTGAATCGTGATGATACCGGGGCGCCAAAAGATGCTTTATTTGGTGGGACGCGTCGTGCCAGAATTTCTAGCCAATGTCAAAAACATGCAGTAAGAAAATATTTTGATGAGGTCAGTAGTGATTTCATCAAGTCACCTCACCTTGCAGATCGCACTAAACGGCTGCTTTCTGAGTTGCAAAGAAAGCTGGCTGAAAAAGGAAGGGAAGGAGAAGATGTTGAGGAAAAATTGGGAATGGTGTTTTCCTCTATGGGACTGAAGCTGAAAGATAACAAAACGGAATATCTGCTTTTTCTGGGAAGAAATGAAGTTGACAGTTTGGCATCATTGATTGATGAAAAATGGAATGAAATAGGTGATCCCGCCGCCCGGTTGTCTGCTATCAGAAGTAAACTAAAAGATAACCTTTCCGGTGATGAAGGAAAATTAAACGTTATCCAGTATGTGTTGAAAATTTCTGGAGATAAGCCGAAAGAAGAAGGTGTCGTTACTGTTGAAAACAATTTTGATGACATATTGAATATTGTTAACAAGCATTGGGATAGCATTGATCCATCCAAGGTCTTTGATGATTCTGGGAAACCAAGAAAAGGGCGCAAGAAGAGTGATAAGGGTGACTGGGAACTTGATTTGGAAAAAGTCCTTAAAGATGGAAAAAATGAAGTTTCGGCGCTGGGGGAATCATTGTTAGCACTTCTTGATGGCGGAAAGGCTGTTGATTTGGCATTGTTTGGGCGGATGTTAGCTAATATGCCCGAGAAAAACCAATACGCCTCTTGCCAAGTTGCCCACGCAATTTCCAGTCACGCGGTTGAGCGTGAGTTTGATTTCTACACGGCAATGGATCATCTCAAACCCGAAGACACAGCCGGTGCCGACATGATGGGTACGATTGAATTCAATTCAGCCTGTTTTTATCGTTATGCTGTGATTGATTGGGGAAAACTAGTTGAGAATCTTCAGGACGATGTTGACCTGGCGGCTAAGGGGTTGCAGGCATTCCTTGATGGATTTGTAGTGGCCGAACCAACCGGGAAACAAAATAGTTTTGCGGCCCATAATGCACCTGAGTTCGTGGCTGTGTCGGTGCGGAGAAACACCGCTCCTCGTAATCTGGCAAATGCTTTCGAAACGGCAATCCGCGTGAATAAAACTGAGTCCCTTACCAAGGAGTCGGCGACACGCTTGTCTGCTAAATCGGCGGCATTAGACAAATTTTATGGTACTACGTGCAATGCCCGTTATGTTGTTTCTGAAGATACCTTTGGTGAGCGATTCGATGCGAAAGGACTTGGGAAGCAGGAAGAGAGTGTTGCCGCAGTTATAGCGTGGGCGTTGAGTGAAGTTACCAAAAAGGGGGAGTGACATGGCCACCTTATTGCTTCGTTTAGTCGGCCCTATGCAGTCATGGGGTACTACCAGTCGTTTTGGTCAACGAGATACAGGAAAGGAACCCAGCAAATCGGGAGTGATCGGATTGCTGGCGGCTGCCTTGGGGTTTGATCGTGAGGAATGGACTGACCTGGAACCACTTACCTATCTGTCGATGGGGGTTCGGCATGATCGCCCCGGTGTGTTGAAAAAGGATTATCAGACGGCAGGCTGTGCTGCCACTGACACTATCATCAAGGCGAATGGTACCCAAGAAAAGGGTGGTGGTGTTGTATCCACTCGCTTTTATCTGGCTGATGCTGCTTTTCTCGTAGGTATTGAATCTGAAGATCGGCTTTTGCTTAAACGAATTTATAACGCCTTGCGTGATCCGGTTTGGCCGTTGGCGTTGGGGCGTAAATCCTATGTGCCATCGGAACCAGTTTGGATAAAGGATGGTTTGCAGGAATTGTCGTTGTACGAGGCATTGAAAGAGTGGCGATGGATTAGTTCTCCACGAAAATGGGAATCTCCCCCTGAAAAACTTTTGATCTCGTTGGAATCTGAGGATGGTTCTGGTGTGCTCAGAATGGATCAGCTCCTGTCGTCATTTGCAGAGCGGCATTTTGGTTCGCGATTCGTGCGTTCTGAATGGGTGGATTTTTCACAGGAGGTGACGGATGTTTCTGCATAGAATTCATCTCGATCCACGTTGCCGTGAGGCAAGACGCGATTTGGCTGATCCCTATCAACTGCATTCCACTCTTTGTCGTGCCTTCAGTCCGCCTGACGAGAAATGTCCCAAAGGTACTTTTTTGTGGAGGCTTGAGCCTGAAACTGACCCTTCAGGTTGTCCACGTGTTCTGGTGCAGAGTCAAGAGAAGGCTGTTTGGGAAAGAATTGCTGTTAAAGGGTGGTTGGCACAATCTGAGCAAGCCATTGATTTGAGCCAACGGCTTAAATTGGATGCACTAAAGGCTGGCCAGCGTTTTCGTTTTAGATTGTGTGCAAACCCATGTGTAAAGCGTGATGGCAAACGCCAAGGTCTAATGCAACGGGAGGAGCAAGAGGCATGGCTTGTGCGAAAAGGAAAGCAACACGGGTTTTCATTACCGGGGCTTACATCTTTTGACCTAACAGAGTCTCCGACGGAGCGAGTTGATGTGCGGGTATCTCAAGGGCAGGTACTTCAGGGTAAACAGCATGATGGCAACCACATTCAGATTTTTTCGGTGTTGTATGACGGTACGCTTGTAGTTACTGATGTTGAAAAGTTTAAGGCTGCACTACATGCAGGTATTGGTCATGGCAAGGTGATGGGGCTTGGGTTGCTCTCAGTGGCACCAGTTGTATGATCATTTTCCTCGCCAAGTCTTTTGGCTGCGGTTTGCTGCTGGTGTAGCGCGCAATAAATTGTGCCATCATTTGATAGCGCAATTTAAGAAGAGAGGCATACTTATGGACACCTTTACTGTAAGAGATCTGCGTGAACGCACTGGAGAGTTGATTCGGGATGCCGAGATGGGTGAATTGTCGGTGATAACAAAGCATGGACGACCGGTGTTTATCGCCGTTCCCTTCGACGAGAAGGTGGTGAAATCTGGTGTGTCTACGGCTTTGGCCATAAAACTGTATCTGGAAGAAGTATTGAGTCTGGGCAAGGCCGCAAGGTTTGCAGGTTGCTCAGTAGCGGAATTTACTGAATGTCTTGGCGAGACCGGTATCCCCAGCGTGCGGTATTCAGCAGAAGAACTGGACAAAGAGTTGGCTACCATTGGTTGAGTCAAAAAATCAGTTAATCGTTGCGGATGCCAGACCACAGATTGCCTTCGCGCGACTGGATTTGTTGGCTCTGTCGCCAGAAATGTTTGGCACTTTGCTGGTGCCTGAAGCTGTGCTGAGTGAGTGTCTGCATATTTCCACTTGCCCGGATGCGAAAGTGATTTTGCAGGCTAGGGATACCGGTTTGCTGGAAATCAGAAGTGATCAACTGGCTGCTGTCGGGGACAATTCACCCGCACTGGGTGCGGGTGAGTTGGTGGCGATCCGTCTGGCACAAACGTTGAACTGTCTGGTTTTGGTGGATGACAAACTGGCTCGGCGAGTTGCTGCCTCGGCAGATTTGCGTGTTATTGGCACGGCCGGAGTGCTTGTCATGGCCAAGCAGCAGGAAAGAATTTCAGCTGTTGCTCCCTTATTGCACATTTTGCAGACCTCCGGTTACCACTTGGCTGCCGATCTGGTGGAGCGCATTCTTCAGTTGGCAGGCGAACAGAAATGAACAACAAAGAAAAGGAATAACCTCGTGTTACCACCCCTCAAACCCATTGCCATGAAAGAA
>JAADHD010000435.1 GCA_013152075.1 Verrucomicrobiota bacterium
TGTCGTGCACGAACTGATGCTAGTGACGATCTCAGCCGTGCAAAACAACGACTCAACGCATTTCTCCTGCGCAACGGATATCGTTATTCGGGTAAAAGTCGTTGGAATATCTCGCATATGCGCTATCTCCGCAAATTAGCTTTGCCTGATTTAGCGCAAAAAATTGTGCTCGAAGAATACATGCAAGCCATCGATACCTGTATTGATCGAGTGCAAAGACTCAAAGAGAAAATGAAGCAACTCTTACTTGATTGGGAATGGGAGCCTATTGTGCGCGCGCTCATGGCCCATAAAGGTTTTCAAGAGGTTGCAGCCATGACCGTTATAAGCGAACTGGGTGATCTTCGCCGTTTTGAACATCCACGTGAACTGATGGGCTTCCTTGGACTTGTGCCCTCCGAAGCAACTACTGGCACGAGACGTCGACAGGGAGGTATCACAAAATGTGGCAACAGTCACGCTCGTTGGATGCTTGTTGAGTGTAGTCAGCATTACCGTAAGGCTCCGTCAATAAGCGTGGCTTTGACCACGCGTCAGGAGAAGCAGAGTAAGGAGGTGAAAGCACTTGCATGGCGAATGCAGAATCGCTTACACGCTCGTTATATTAAACTCAAGGCACGGGGTAAACGTGAGAACAAAATTATCGTAGCCCTTGCGAGAGAGATGTGCGCATTCATTTGGGAAATGCAAAATAAGTTAAATCTACCAATGCCTGAACAAACCTTCGACAAGAAAGGGAATCACTCTGTTACATAAACCTCAGGAAATCGAATAATAGAATCGCATCAAAACAACTAGAAAAAGAACTGCATATTTAAGACAATAGAATTGAGACGAGGAATACAAACAGGCGCAAGGTCAGTCCTTGTCGACGTTATGAGTTAATCCTGTTTCGACAGGCAAGCGCTCGAGTAGAGAGGAAGAAGTAGGGCCATCGGTGAAGACAAAAAACTGTGGTATCCAGTCCACGCATATCAGCATACCCGTCTGCGCGAAATCGCATCACCACGCCGAGTTCCTCGTTTCAACTCTGTTGTCACCCCCAATTAACAGCCCATCAAACCCATGATAGGACAAAACCGCTACGCACACTTGACAAATCATCAGCCATATCAACGTCCCCCACTCCTCACCGTCGCCCCCGCAATTTCAACCACAGTGCCCCCGCGAACAACACAATCGCATTGTAATAAATCCACAGCAACACGACCAGGAACGAACCGACCAAACCATAAGCGGAATAGCGGTCTCCAATAATAACCCTGCCCAGAATCTCACGTCCAACCTCCCAGAACACGGCCGCCAGCAAACCGGCAAACAAGCAGCTCTTCCACTTCACCGGCCCCTTTGCCAGAAAACGATAAGTGATACTGAGAATCACAGCGTTCATCGAGGCGGTGAATAAATACGAGCTGATTCCCAAATCCGGAAGGTCAAAAGGAATCCATTCCATACTCTGCTCTTCAATCACCTGCCAAGCGATGCTTCCAGCAAAAACTAGAATAACAGCCGCGAGCATGCCGGCCATCAGCACAAACGATCTCAAGCGATTAAAAAGCACAAAACTCACCGCCCCAACCATGCCCTTTTTTTTCTTATTATTAGCCTCCCAGATTCTCAGAAAACCTTTGTCAATCTGGGCAAAGGCCAGTGATGCCACAAAGAAAAAACCCAATACGGCAAGCGGCCCGTTAATGGTCGCTTTATGCATGGTACTATCAAGAATACTTGCAAGAGCACTGCTCATTTCAGGTGAAAATTGCTCGGACAAAAACTTCAACACCAGTTCCTTGGCGTCCTTGCCCGACTCCATGAAACGAAAGAAAACCCCGACCCCGGAAATGATCACCATCGCCAGTGGAAACAAGGAGACCGCCGCATAAAATGCGACGGCCGCAGCCAACGATGGGATTTCGTATTTGCCCCAAGCCTTCCCAAAATTCATTTTAGGAACCTTGTTAATTCTTAATTCCTAATTCGTAATTCGTAATTCTCAATACTCCCGATCCTTCTTAATGCCAGGCTCAGGAATCGGATAAAACCCATCTTTATCAGGCATCAAAGGAGAATCCCCATCGAGTTTCAAATCCTTGATATTCGGAGCCATCACATGTTCAGAATTGAGCATCTGGTCATAAGTGATTTCCTGCCCGGTATGAGCCGCCATGCGCCCCATCGACGTCACCACACTGGCCGCCACCCCACGTTCCACTTCGTTGTAAGGCGTGTCGTTACGAATTGCTTCCACAAAGTCCTCCCACTCCACATCGTATGGGCTTGGTTCGAGACTTTTATCACGCTTCCCGGTTGGAAATTTCCACAGCAGGTTATCAGGTTCACCGCGATAGGACTTAGGGATATTCTGATCACTGTATATCCGCGAACGTGCAGGCATATGACCCGAAGTGGAAATCACGGCAGACCCTTTGGTTCCGTGCGCATACGCTGCAAATTCCTGCTTGCAGTTTTTCATATTACGTCCGTCATAAAGTAATTTGGCTCCGTCTGCAAAAGTGTACTCCACCGAATAATGATCAAAGTTCTGGTCAATCGCATTCGGATCCCGGTAATGGCGTCCACCCTGAGCCTGGGCCTTCACTGGAAAAGCTCCCTTAATCATACAGCACTCATCGATGCCGTGAATAAAGAAGTCACTGAACGCTCCCCCACTCAACCAGAGGAAGCTGTGGAAGCGACTGATTTGAAACATCAGGTCACTTTTGCTGCCATCATTTTTCGGTGAAAAACAAGAACCAATCGGCCCTTGCTGGCGATAGGAACGCATCATGGTGATATCGCCGATCATTCCGTCGTCGATCCGCTTTTTGAGCTCAATCCTTGAAATGTTATGCCGGCACATCAAGCCCACACCTACCTTCAGATTTTTCGCTTGGGCCTTTTTATTGATCTCCAACAATTTGCGCGAAGAAAACCCATCTGGAGACAGCGGTTTTTCCATAAAAACATTGAGGCTCTTCTCAACCGCGTATTCAAACATCGGCCAGCGGAAGGCGCAGGGTGTCGTGAGAATGACAATGTCCCCGGGATTCAGGGAATCCATCGCTTTTTTGTAACCGTCAAATCCAATGAACTGACGCTCGGGATCTACTTGGATCTTTTCACCTACATCTTTTTGTTTCTTGAGGATTTCATGACTGCGATTGAGCTTGTCCTCAAACACATCCGCCATCGAATGCAATTTGATCGGTCCCAGCGCACCGGAAATAGCCAGCGCATTTCTAACGGCTCCCGTGCCACGACCGCCACAACCGACCAGAGCGACTTTTAAACTCTGATCATCAGCAGCGTGAACATGAGGGATGATCGCATTAGCCAGAACTGAAGCGGCCGCAACCTTGCCTCCGGTTTTCAAAGCTTCGCGTCGTGAAGTGAGGTTATTTTCTGTGGATTTCATAGAGTTTTTAAAAAAGGAGGTCTGACAAAATTTTCGCTAAAAAATAGTTTAACTAGATGAACACTAAGCAATTATTTCATCAAACAATCTAGGACTACTGACTCAAAAGCAAGGCGTATTGTCTCATACGGAAACCTTCCCGCTGAACCCCAAGTGTCAACGTCGAAACGTTCCCTCAATCGCGCCACCGCGTCACCCAATGAGCAAAACATAATATATTACCCGCTCCCCTTCTTTTCAACAATCGCGAACTCCCTATTCTACAAAAACGACCGAAAGAATGTCCGGCCGGACATTCTTTCGGTCATAGATTGAAAGAATCATCGCCGCCCAAATGCCTCCCCTCATCGAAAAGGAGCCACATTTTTGGAACATCAATGAGGAAAGCGCTTGAATCACCCTTCTGTAACCTATAAGAAAAGGTGACAGAAAAAGGCTGATCCGGTAAAGGGTGCCCCAATTTAAATCTTACAAACTATGCAATTTGATATCGCCACTCTTTGTGATTGGTCCCAGGACTACAACGGAAAAATGATCGTCGCTGGAACATTCGACTCACTGATGTCCAAGGAATTCCCGACGACTTTGCCTTCCTGTTCACTCGCTTTACGGCTTTCGGCCACGAAGGCGGAGGCAGGAAAACACAAATTGCTGATTCAGCTACAGCCGCCCGAGGACGGAGAAGTCATTCAATTGATCGAGTCGGATCTGGAGATTCGATTCAATGACGAAGGCTTGCCGTTTGTGACCCAAAATATCATCTTTCCCTTCAACGGGCTAAAGCTCGAACGCAGTGGTCTCTATGTGATCGAATTACTTCTCGACGATAAGGTATTACACACTATCCAACTCGCAGCGATCGAGATCCGAGACGAGAAAGACGACGATGCAACTGAGGGTTCCGGAGCTGGCCGAATCGAGAAAAATGTCGAAAAGAAAGTGAAGGAAAAAGACAAGCCCGCGAAAAAGAAGAAAGCGAACTGAGCCAGAGACCGTGCGTTTCACCGCACCTGAAAATCACACCCCCCTTTTTCGATGACCCAGAATAAAAGAACCCCCATCAAGCGGATCTTGGTTCTAGGAGGTGGCAGCGCGGGCTATCTTGCGGCCATCACGTTGAAAACTCGCCTGCCGGATATTGAAGTCACCGTTGTGCACTCCAGCAAACTGCCTGTCATAGGGGTCGGAGAAGGCTCCACCTTTACTATGCCGATTTACCTGCACGGTTATCTGGGCATAGATCCTCACAAATTTCATCAAACAGTCAAACCTACTTACAAACTGGGTATTAAATTTCTTTGGGGACCACGTGACCATTTCCATTACACCTTCACCAATCAACTCAACGCGCGCATCCGGAACGCCTCGAAGCCAAATGGATTTTTGGGATATGAAAACTTCCCTTTTGGTGACATCAATGCCGCCCTTATGGCCAGTGGCAACGCCTTTGAAAAACAGGAGGGTGGCGGCCCGCTCATCAATGCCGACGCCGCCTATCACCTCGAGAACGAACAATTTGTCGCCTTTCTGGAAGAACACGCTGATCAAATCGGCATTATAAAAAAAGACGATCAAGTAGTTCACGTCGAATGCGATGAAGAAGGCGTGCAATCGCTGCAACTCGAATCGGGAAAAAAAGTAGACGCCGATCTTTATGTCGATGCCTCGGGCTTTCAATCCGAGCTCCTAGGTAAAGCCTTAGGAGAACCCTTCACCAGTTTCCAATCCAGCCTTTTTTGTGATCGTGCGATCATCGGTGGATGGACTCGTCAGGACGAATTGCTAAAACCCTACACCACTGCCGAGACGATGGATGCCGGCTGGGCCTGGCAGATCGAACATGATGATTTCATCAATCGTGGCTACGTGTACTCGTCCGCCTTCATCAGTGATGATGAAGCCGAAAAAGAGTTCCGTAGCAAAAATCCCAAAGTCATCGAAACACGGCTCATCAAATTTGAAACAGGGTGTTACGACAATGCATGGGTTAAGAACGTTGTTAGCATCGGGAACTCAAACGGATTTGTCGAGCCACTGGAAGCGACTTCGCTTTCTCTGATCTGTGACCACTCCGCCAAACTGGTGCAGACCCTGAGCGATTGCGGAGGTTTTGTGAACGTCACCACCAAGCATTACTACAATCAGTATACCAGTCGCAACTGGAACGGCATCCGCCGGTTCCTCGCGATGCACTACAAGTTCAATACCCGACTCAAAACTCCGTTCTGGACCGCCTGCCAGAATGACACTGATCTCGCCGGTGCCGAGGAGCTGATCAAATACTATCAGGCCTGCGGTCCAAGCTTCCTCTGGGCCAACGAAGCCATGGGAGCCTCTGATCCCTTTGGCTGGGAAGGCTACCTCATTATGCTGGTCGGACAAAAAGTTCCCTTTAGAAAAAACACCCAATCCCTAACCAAGGATGATCTCAACATCTGGAATAATTATCTAGGCGAGCTTCAACAACGGGCTGACAAATCCCTTTCGATGAGGCAATCCCTGGATATCATCCGCTCAGACGAGTGGGGATGGCAGCCCGACTTCTA
>JAADHD010000013.1 GCA_013152075.1 Verrucomicrobiota bacterium
GACAAAAGCCATCAGGCGGAGCTATCCGCAACCTGGGCTGAGCGCTGGGCAAGCCTGAAGAAGGCTATCCTGCCCTTGACGTTGCCCCCAATCATCATAGGCGGGATATACACCGGGGTGTTCACTCCAACCGAGGCAGCCGGCATCGGGGCCGGTCTAAGTTTCTTGATTTGTTTTGTTATTCAGAGGCGTCTGGGGCTGAAAGATGTCCTGCCGATTTTACAGGATACTGTTAAGACCAGCTCGATGCTCTTCATGATCATGGCCACCGCTATCTTTTTCGGCCACGTGCTTACGGTAAATCAGATCCCCCAAAACGTTGCCCGATGGGTTATCGAAATGGGTATGTCCAAATGGGCGTTTCTCATATTTGTCAATATTCTACTGATATTTCTGGGTGACTTTCTTGAAGTTGTATCGATCATGCTCATTACTATCCCGATCTTTTTCCCGGTGATCCTTAAATTGGGCATTAATCCCATCTGGTTTGCCATAATCTTCATCATCAATATGGAGTTGGCTCTAATTACTCCACCCGTCGGCCTTAACCTCTATGTAATTCTAGGTATCGTTCGCACGACCACGGGAGAGGTCCTCAGAGGCGCCTTTCCATTCATGATTCTACTGGCCGTAGCCCTATCCCTGATCATGATTTTTCCCGGTTTAGCTCTGTGGTTGCAAGCCGTTGTCCAATGATAGTCCAGTCTTTCACGACCGAATTTTTCATCTCAATCCAGCCCCCGTCGGCCTTGCTCAATCGAATCGCAAGAATACAACCTAAATCCGGGCGCCAATTCTGCTAAGTTATTCTTGAACGAGCCCTTAGAATGGCATTTTTGGGTTCAAAAATACTTGTTTAAGGATTACGATTCCTATGGCACGGGCGAAGCGACACTATATACCTGGACAATGTATGGTCTATATTGATCTGAGCATGGTGCGTGCCGGGGTTGTGTCACATCTCTCCGAATGAGCGTTCAGTGGATGCAATGAAATCCAAGGGCTTCGGCAAAGATAGGCGCTGATTGATTACAACACGTTGCTGGACTTGCTTAACATTAAGACCTATGACAAACTCAGAGATACTCACAAGAGATGTGTAGATGAGTCTTTGGCAAGCGGAAACAGTATCCGTGAAAGTAAGTGCAGCGAAAGCATTGACATCGGAAGCAAGGGTTCTGTTGAAAAAATAAAAGAACAGCTCGGCATAAGAGCGAAGGGGCGAAAGATCTTGGATCATTCGATTACGTAGTGGTATCATGGTATACCATTTAGCCTTTTTCAAAACGCTCACTTTTTATAAGCGGACAGCCGCCAGAAACTTGCAAACAGCTAACCTGTTACAAAAAGAGAGTTTTACCCATGATTTTCCACAGCATACTATTTGAAAGAGCGGAAGACGGCATAAAAAAAGAGACACTTGAAGCGCCTGCCTTTTTTGTTGATTTAAATCTTGATCAGATTATAGATGCCATCACGGCCGACAAGCAGGAATATAACTTAAAACCGTTTTTTTATACTTCCTTGAATGATATCGACGCGATCAAATATCGTCAGGAAATCATGCAGGAACTTGGAAACAAAAGTCTGTTGGAAAATATAAGATCATTTGCGCTGAAAATGAACACAATGCGCCGATATCTTACCTTAATAGATAAGCTTTACTACAAATACCATAAAGAGGGATGGTTTTTGGAGGCGGTGGAGATTTATTGCGATGCTGTTAATGACCTGGTGCATGATTTATCCCTTGTAGATCTAAAATCGCGCGGATTTTTGGCTTTTCGCGAATATTTGACGGACTATGCCAATTCAGGTCGTTTCACCTCGCTTCTGGCGGAAACGAAAAAACTAAAAGCCGGTTTATCAGAGATTAAATATTGTCTGCTTATTAAGGGGAACCGCATCAAGGTTCGCAAATATGAATCTGAGATTGATTACAGCGCGGATGTTGAGGAAACATTCAAGAAATTCAAACAGGGCGCGGTGAAAGATTACAGGGCTAAGCTTCCCGCCGCGTCGGGCATGAATCATGTTGAAGCGGAAGTGCTGAATTTAGTAGCTAAATTGTACCCCGACATATTTCTGAATCTTGATAATTATTGCGCGAAAAACGGCGATTATCTGGATGAAACGCTCGACGTCTTTGACCGGGAAGTACAATTTTATATCGCCTATCTGGAGTATTTAACAAAATTCAAACGGGCTGGATTGAAATTTTGCTATCCGAAGATTTCCAATGAGAGAAAGGAAGTTTATGATTATGAAGGATTTGATTTAGCCCTGGCCAATAAACTCTTTACCGAAAATTCGTCCATTGTCTGCAATGATTTTTACCTCAAAGGCAGGGAGCGCATCCTTGTAGTATCCGGCCCCAACCAGGGCGGTAAAACGACCTTCGCCCGTACCTTCGGGCAGTTGCACTATTTAGCCGGCATAGGTTGTCCCGTCCCGGGCAGAGAAGCGCGACTCTTTCTGTATGACAGGCTCTTTACGCATTTTGAAAAAGAAGAAAACATCAAAAACCTGAGGGGCAAACTGGAGGATGACTTGGTCAGAATTTACGATATTCTAAACCAGGCCACTTCAAACAGCATCATCATAATGAATGAGATTTTTACTTCGACAACATTAACAGATGCTATTTTTTTGGGCAAAAAGGTAATGAAAAAAATAATACAACTGGATTTACTTTCCGTTTGGGTAACGTTTGTAGATGAACTGGCATCTTTAAGCGAGAAAACTGTGAGCATGGTCAGTACGGTAGTACCCGAAAATCCGGCAGTGCGAACCTATAGAATTGTAAGAAGGCCGGCGGACGGACTCGCCTACGCGCTATCCATTGCCGAAAAGCACCGACTTACATATGATCATTTAAAGGAGCGTCTGATGTAATGAAAGCTTTTCTGATGTATAGAGATCATGATTTTGATCTCCAACGGGAATCACCTTCGAATGAGCAGGCGCTGACACAAGACCTGGAATTAAACACGCTGTTGAATGCCATGGCTCTCGGTGACAAATTTTTATTGGAAGTTGCAAGGAAAGCTGTTTTATCAAGTTTAAACGATCTGGACACAATACTATATCGACAAAATATTCTTAAGGACTGCCTGAAAAATTCTTCCACTGTCAGGGATATCTACGGTATCGCGTTAGAAGTAATTGAAAACAAAAAAAAGCATTATTATGGCATTTCCAGCAGATATCCAAGCTCGATACTATATGGTTCGATAGAAATGTTGCAAATGTTTGTGGGTCTCCTTAAGAAACTAAAGAATATTGCTGATGAACACGCCGATAAATTTGAGTCAGAGGGTTTTACGGCGTTTTTCACGATGCTCAAAAAAGAACTTGATGATGAATATTTCGACAGCGTCCAGGATCATCTAAGAATACTGAAATTCCGCGAAGGGGTTTTGATCAGCGCTGAATTGGGAAAGGGCAATGAAGGTACCAATTACATACTTCGCAAACCACAAGACAGAAAACAGAGTTGGATGGAGCGGATCTTTGCCAAAAAACCGTCCGTTTACACCTTTCATATCGCCGATCGCGATATAAGCGGCGCCAGGGCCCTGTCGGAATTAAAAGACAGGGGGATCAACCTTGTCGCCAATGCGCTCGCCCAGTCCGCTGATCATATTGACGGTTTTCTTAACCTGTTGCGGATCGAATTGGCCTTTTACATCGGTTGTTTGAATCTACATGGGCAGCTTGCCCAGATAGGGGAGCCACTCTCCTTTCCCCTTCCCATGGCACCCTGCGAACGCAGACATTCTTTTCAAGGATTATACGATGTCTGCTTGGCCTTAACAATGAAACAAAAAATTGTTGGTAATGACGTGAATGCCGACCATATGAACCTCGTGATAATCACAGGCGCCAACCAGGGCGGTAAATCAACTTTTTTGCGAAGCATCGGTTTAGCTCAATTGATGATGCAATGCGGAATGTTTGTGCCGGCCGAGTCTTTTTGTTCCAATGTCTGCGACGGCCTGTTCACGCACTACAAACGGGAAGAAGACGCTACCATGGATAGCGGAAAACTTGATGAAGAACTCAGCAGAATGAGTGATATCGTAGACAATATAACGTCAAATTCCATGTTGCTGTTTAATGAATCATTTACCGCGACAAACGAAAGAGAAGGCTCGGAGATTGCAAGGCAGATAGTTTGTGCATTATTGGAAAAACAGATCAAGATTTCCTTTGTTACGCATTCGTATGAATTCGCGCATGGTTTTTATAACAAAAATATGGAAAACGCCATTTTCCTGCGAGCTGAGAGGCAAACCGATGGAGGAAGAACTTTTAAAATTATCAAAGGCGAACCATTGCAAACCAGTTATGGCGAAGATGTATATAACAGGATATTCGGAATGAAAACAAAGGAACGGCTGTCCGCCAGCGAATGAGATTGTTGGTGAGAAATGCGGACAGGGGGGATTTGAACGGTTCACAAAAACAATTCAACCCGAGCCAGTTTCAAAATGTTCAATTTTATCCAAGGTCAAGAAAGGCGAAAATTTTAACCACAGTAATATATTGAATATTTCGAGGATTAAAACTTGAGTCTGACGCAGAGATTGGGGAAAAGAGGGCGTTTTGAAACTGGCTCACCCACTTAGAGTTTAAAGGAGGAACAATCATGTCCGACAAAATTGTTTCAGTAGAAGCCATGGAGATCCTCGACTCCCGTGGGAACCCCACGGTGAGGGCGTTCGTGAAACTGGAGAGCGGAATAACCGCATCCGCCTCCGTGCCCTCCGGTGCCAGCACCGGGGAAAGGGAGGCCCTGGAATTGCGCGACGGCGATCCAAAGCGTTATGGAGGAAAAGGAGTCCTCAAGGCCGTTGCCAATGTGAATGAAAGAATAGCCCCGGCCCTTGCCGGCATGGAAGTCTACGGGCAGGCCCGGATCGACCGGATCATGCTTGATCTGGACGGGACGGAAAACAAATCGAACCTGGGCGCAAACGCGATCCTTGGGGTCTCCATGGCAGTGGCCCGGGCGGCCGCCATTGCAGCGGGCCTGCCCCTGTACCAGTACCTGGGAGGGGCGGGGGCACGCCGGATTCCCGTACCCTGCATGAATATCCTTAACGGGGGGGTTCATGCGGATAACAGTATAGATTTCCAGGAATTCATGGCGGTGCCCCTGGGGGCCCCATCATTTTCCGAGGGGCTGAGGTATGTGGCGGAGACGTTTCACATGCTGAAGGGGCTGCTCAAGGAGCGCGGCCTGGCCACAAGTGTTGGGGACGAGGGAGGATTCGCCCCGAACCTGCCCAGCAATGAGGCGGCCGTGGAGACAATACTGGAGGCGATCGAAAAGGCCGGTTACAGACCCGGAGAAGATATTGCCATTGCCATTGATTCCGCCGCCAGTTCCATTGCCACAGACGAACCGGATCTATACGACCTGAAATTCTCCGGGGCCGGTGTCAAGGGCAGCGACGACCTCATTGAAATGGCGGATGAATGGGTAAAGAAATCCCCCATCACCCTGTGGGAGGATCCACTTTCGGAAAACGACTGGGGAGGCTTTCGGAAATTTACAGAGCGGCTGGGTGGGCAGATCGAGGTGGTGGGGGATGATATATTCGTGACCAACACAAAATATATTGCCCGTGGTATCCGGGAGAAGACAGCCAATTCAGCACTGATCAAACTTAATCAGATAGGTACCGTGACCGAGACCACGGAGGCGATACGTATGTGCCGGGAAGGTGGATGGCGTTATTTCCTCTCCCATCGCTCCGGAGAGACAGAGGACGATTTTCTCGCCGATTTTGCCGTGGCCATGGACGGGGGACATCTCAAGACCGGTTCAGCCAGCAGGAGCGAACGGATCGCCAAGTACAACCGCCTGTTGGAGATTGAAAGGGAACTCGGAGGGGCCGCCGAATATTATTGGAAATAAATAGTTTCCAGTAACAGTTCGATA
>JAADHD010000466.1 GCA_013152075.1 Verrucomicrobiota bacterium
ACCTTCTGCATAGATTTCTCTTTCTAAGTTTTAGTAAGGATCTCATTTTTTTTATTACACCAATCATTAAGGGACCTGGTGCGGGTATTAGTAATACTTTTCTGTTAGTGAGCTAAACATATTTAGAGGGTGGTTTTATTTAGTGCAGATAGTTTAATAATCGGATTACTTTTCCCCCCAAAGTGAATTGATACCTTTCACTGTTTCGTCAGTGAGGATGTCACCACCTTCCGGGCCGACAAAATTGCTATTGACGATAGCGCTGTAACTGCCGCCGCGAACGGCATCATCGGTGGGAAGGTAGGCGCCCGAGCTACCGCTCAGCTGGATCACAAAAGTCTGGAGGGCGTTGCTACGGGATTTCATTCGTAGTCCGTATTCGGTGAAAAGCTCGAAAGGATTGGTGACGAGCGCCACATCTCCCAAACGCATCACATGCAGTTCCATTGAGTAATAAGGCTCGTTATTTTGCTTGGCAAATCGGTCAATGGTGCGCTGGTGCCATAGAAGTCTTCGGTGGACATCTTTACCGGTTTTTTCATGGGATGCCTTGAGCCCGGTAACAGCTTTCTTGGCGACGGCGAGTTCTTGCTTAGTCACTTTGCGGACGGGCAAGTTGATATCGCGGACGGTGTGAATCATTGGCGCGTCGAAATGGACATCATTTTTAGCAACCAGCCATGCATCGTCAACGGCCCGGGCAATCCTGCGTCCGATCTCCTGCAGGCGGGTTCTTTTGGAGGCAATCACCATGCGGTTTTCGGCGGCTTTGCGTAGCATGAGGTGAGGCGATTGATCTCCAGCGGCCCCTACCCAGCTTAGGACCACCAGATCCTTGCCATGCTTTTTCTTTAACTGCTCACGCACATCATGCCAATAATCGGCGTTGACTGCTGAACGGCTTTCCACTTCCTGGCCGGGACAAGCGACGTTCACAGCCGCCGCAATGAGTTTTTTATTGGCATCGAAGAAAAAAAGAACTTCCACACCATGATCCTCGGCGCCTTCAAGTTTCTTAAAGCTGGGCAAGGCCGTTTTGCCATACATCTGAGCGTGACCATCAGTGTAAACAATGCGCCGGTTGTGTGCGACTACTGCATGACCAAGACCCCAGCTGACACCTCCTGGCTTGCGGTTTTTCCAAGCTTCGGAGGTCATTTTGACCAGTCGCTCGTAGAGGAACTCGCGATAGTCCAAGGGTTGCGTGACCCCGGTTTTGGGGATAGAATACCTGCGTCCATCCATCACCGGTGCAGTGTGGGTGTGGGTAGCATTTATGATGATTTTGCTACCGTCGATATCGGGTTCGACTTCCTTGAGCTTGGCTCGGAACCCATCGAGAATTCCTTCCCGAATCGCCACTAGGTCACAGGAGACCAGGATAGCCTGTTCAGATTTCCCATTGGAGTCCTTGCTTTCCAAAACAACCACTGAAGCGGTGACCGGAGTTTCGATTTTTTTTGCGATGCGGGTATGCATTTGTCCCGACAAAGCAACCGGAAGGTCAGGGGTAATATTGGTTGTCGATTGGCCGATGAGCAGTTCAGCAGAAGACCGGCTTATGAATACAGTTAATATAATAAGGATGGTGAAAATGGTTCTGGTGAGCGTATAGAAGTGCATAGTGAAATTAACTTGCATGAGTTTTTTTACAAAATCCCACAAAAAATTTACAAAATATCATTTCCGGGGGAGCAGGAGTTGAAAAACCAAGGAGTTAGAGCAATATAACGAACTGAAAACTTTGTTTAGGTTTCGGACGTATGACAGCACCTTGCGACTGGTGGAGCCAATCGAAAGATTGGGAAAATTAACAAACTGATCCAGACAAATGAAAAGTATTAAAAATGTTACTGGCGTCCTTGTTGAGGGTAATTCACTCAGGGAATTGGTTATAATAGGGACACTCTCGATCCTGGGAATGGCTCCTGTCTTTGTACAGCAAAGTTTGGGTGATGAAAAGCGAAAGCCCAATGTGCTATTTATCATGGTAGATGATTTAAAGCCTGAACTGGGTTGCTATGGAGAAAAACATATAATATCCCCGAACATTGACCGCTTGGCTTCTCGGGGCATGGTGTTTAAGAGAGCTTACTGCCAGGAAGCTATTTGCATGTCTTCCCGTAACAGCCTTTTGAGTGGGTATCGGCCGGATACGGCGGAGATATGGACCAATCGAGATGTTCGAAATCGCCTGACTGATATTGCCTACTTGCCGAAACACTTCAGAGACCACGGCTATTATACGGTCGGGATGGGTAAAATTTTTCATGGTGGATGGGACGATAAAAAATCTTGGTCCGAGCCGCATTGGATACCTGAAAACGCCCCCTACGAGTATCGGACCAGGGCTGGTAGGAGAATGGTTGAAAAAATTCAACAGGACGCGATTGCGGCAAATAGGCTTGATCCATTTAAAGGCGTTCCTGTTAATATAAGAAGGGGTATGCCATACGAATCTCTGAACGTTAAGGATAATGAGTTAGGCGACGGTCAGATAGCGGATTATGCCATTGAGGCCTTGAGGCGGGTTAAAGGCAAGCAGTTCTTTATGGGTGTTGGGTTTCTTCGGCCTCACTTACCGTTTGTCGCTCCTAAAAAATATTGGGATATGTATGATCCTAATAAAATTCAGTTGGCTAGCAATCCTTCTAAACCAAAAAATGTTCCGCAAGCAGCAATGCATAATTCCTCGGAATTACGAATGCAGTATAGGAATGTGCCGAAGAAAGGTCAATTGGACGTAAGTCTTGCGCGCAATTTGATCCATGGGTATTACGCCTGCGTGAGTTATGTTGATGCCCAAATTGGCAGAGTTCTTGATGAGCTGGAGCGGCTGGGCATGGCGGATGATACCATTGTTGTTTTATGTGGTGACCACGGTTGGCACCTTGGCGATCATGGGATGTGGTGCAAACATAGCAATTTTGAGGCAGCGACTCGTACGCCGCTCATCATCAGTGCGCCGGGAATGAAGGCCAGGGGTGGAAAGTGTTCTTCGCTAGTAGAACTTGTAGGGATTTATCCTACATTATGCGAGTTGGCAGACTTACCGTTACCAGCACATTTGGAAGGCAGTAGTTTTTCAGCACTGTTGGACCAGCCCCAGCTTAAGCTACGGGAAACCGCGTTCAGCCAGTATCCGCGGGGTAAAATTATGGGCTACAGCATGCGGACCGAATATTTTCGTTATACTGAATGGAGAAACATGGAAAATTCTGAAGTGCGTGGTCGGGAATTGTATGATTATCGTAAAAATGCACAGGAAAATGCTAATGTGGTTGATCAGCCTCAATACTCTCAAATTGTCGAAAATTTAACCGCTCTAATGAAAAGCGCATTGATCAATGGTGTTTTCAAGTAACAGGCCAACAGTCAGTAAAGGTGATAGCGAAAATTATTTCAATTGCAGCAAGAAAATGTTTCGCTGCACATCGCTACTCACCAAAATTACTTTCAGCCGAACCGTTAACATCGGAGTGTCCAAAAATTCGACCCCTTCGTAAATAATATAAATAGAAAGAGTTAAAGTTGGTGGAAATTAATTTTTTAATCGCAATATACTCAAGATCACGATTTGGGAGCTTGAAAAACCAAGTCTCTAGCTCGATTCCATGCTCGGCAGCTCCTTCAAAAACACTCTTTTGTATGGTAAAAATACCTCAAAAACAGTCTTTTTAGAGATCCGAGCATGGCACTAAAAACGCTTCATTCCTTAGCTGACGCAGAAAACACCGCCATGCTCGCATGCACTCCTAAGTTTTCGTCCATACCCGGATGGAACGCGGTGGGTAATTTTACCCCCTCCTAGTCAAAAAAAGAAACCTTGACCCGCAACATAAGGTAAGATGTTCTTAATTTATGACCACGGTATTATCCCAAAATGGCCAATTAGTTCTACCGACCTCTGTGAGGGAGCGCCTCGAACTTCGCCCGGGGGACGATTTTGAAATTTTTATTGAGGATGATGACACCATCCTCCTAAAGCGAGTCTCTAGTCCTCCGAATTCAGGGTTAGTCGATCTACTACTCAGTGCTCCCGGAGAACTCAATATCCCTGATCGTCACAGTGACACACCAGATATCCCCTTAATCGAAGACTGATATGACCTCGTATCTGTTGATACCAAATTGCCGCGACCGCCCTTCGACACTCGCTTGTGATTGCGACCAGAAACGGAAGAGATTTTAGGCATACTGGTGTCAAGGTAGAGAACCCTTTTACTTTTTAGGCCATCAAACGGGGTATTCGGGATTTTTTCGACTATCCCTGCGCTGCTCGTCACTCATGGAGTTCGCTTCTATCGCCTTGACCTGATCGGAAATATCCCCAGATTTACATCATTCTGATCGTTGAAATAATCTGATCTTAAAAAAACAAACCCCAATCATTCCACTTTATGAAATTAGTTCTATCCATTCTATTGCTTTCTTGCACCGTTTTATTGGCAGGTGAAAACTGGCCGCAGTTTCGAGGCCCCCTGGGAGACGGAACGACGCAAGATGCAAACATTCCCACTACCTGGAGTGAAGATAAGAATGTCGTTTGGAAAACCGCCATCCATGGTCGCGGATGGTCCTCGCCAGTCATTTATGGCAAGCAAGTTTGGCTGACGACGGCAACTCCCGATGGGAAGGAGCTGTCTGTTCTCTGTCTGGATAAAGAGTCAGGAAAAATTCTTCTGGATCGCAAGTTGTTTGACATCGCCGAACCTCAGTTTGCGCACAAGTTTAATACTTATGCTTCACCGACTCCGGTAATAGAAGAGGGCAAAGTTTATGTCACTTTCGGATCGCCTGGCACTGCCTGCCTGGATACCGAGACCTTTAAAGTGCTTTGGACGCGGGAGGACATTGTCTGCGATCATTTTCGCGGAGCGGGTTCTTCTGCAATTCTGTATGAAGACCTATTGATCTTGAATTATGACGGGGCTGACTATCAGTTTGTCATGGCCTTCGACAAACAAACTGGCAAGACCCGTTGGAAAACCCAGCGCTCGGTGGATTTTAAAGATCTGAAGGATGATGGCAAACCAAAGATGGATGGCGATTTGCGCAAAGCCTATGCCACTCCTCATGTTGCCACCCTTGGGGGACGGAAGGTATTGATCAGTCAGGGGGCCATGGCAATCTATGGTTATGATCCTAAATCCGGTGAGGAGTTATGGCGCTTTGATGAACACAGCAATCACTCTGCCAGCACGCGGCCGGTAATTTCCGGAGATACGATTTATCTGCCGACGGGTTTTGCCAAACCTTACCTGGTAGCTTTATCTGGAAAGCTGGAAGGGGTGCTGGATGAATCGGTTGTGAAGTGGAAGGTGAATAAGGACGTTCCCAAAATGCCGTCTCTGCAATTGGTGGGGAATCATGTTTATGCGGTGAGTGATAAAGGCACGGCCACTTGCTGGGATGCCGAGACCGGCGAGGTTCAATGGTCGGAGAGAATCCGGGGTCAATATTCTGCCTCACCGATTGTCTCCAAAGACAGGATTTATTTCTTCGGTATAGATGGCAAGACTAGAGTGGTAAAAGCTGGGTCAACATTTGAACTTTTGGCTGAAAACGTGTTGGATGAAGGCGGTTTGGCTTCTCCTGCTGTCAGTGGAGCTTCTCTGTATCTTCGAACAAAAACGCATCTCTATTGTATACGGAAATAATACGGCAGTAAGCTACGCCAGCACCGGGAAAGCCGCCCGGTTCCTGATCACCGGGATGAAATGTTTCAAGGGCTCGCTTTCATAATTGGGGCCGCGATTTGTCACTCCGTGCTTCGGCCTTCCTTCACATATTTTTTGAGCAAGGCATGCATCTCTTTCACCATCTCCGGGTGATTGTGGGATACGTCGGTGGTCTCTTCGATATTTTTGTCCAGGTCATAAAGCGTGAAGGATGCCGAGAAAGTGTCATCCTGAATTTGCGCAGTGGTTTTAGGCCC
>JAADHD010000143.1 GCA_013152075.1 Verrucomicrobiota bacterium
CCTGCATAGAGAAAATACTTTTTCAATGTGCTATCAAACACAATCAGAAAAGGGGTATTGATTACTCTCATTAAATGGCTTGCGCTCTCCACTGTGGTCAACTGCGGATCACCATCGATCGTGACCAATACAGCGGGCTCTTTTGAATAAATAATCCTGGGCGCAGCCGTTGATAAATTGTCTGCCCCCTTTTTTTCGCTCTCAACCAGCGCCAAACTGGTCAACAATCGATCTAAGGAAATATTATGATCCCATTTCGGCACCTCAGCTTCAATGACCTCCGCGAGTTTTGCCTCTTCCTCTGGTGTAGATCCGGCAAAACGAACACGCGGGATCTTCAAAGAACGCACATGCACCATGCGCTCTTCCCTGTCCGTCTCCACTTTGGCCACCAACCAAATCACACCAAAAACCGGCTCGTTTTTTTCACCTTCTTTCGCCTCCTTTAATTTCACCGAGACCGCCGACCGTGCCGATAAACTATCTCCCTCGAACGATTCCACCTGGGGTTGATAGATCACAATCAAAGCCTTACCGGTATCAATCTTTTTCGGCCAGGCTTTGTCCGCTTGCTCTGTTGGCTGCTCATCCGCTTTCGCCAGACCGGCATCCTGCGCCTTGACCGTCCCTGCAAGAGCAAGCAATATCACTATCAGCCAACTTATCGCCCCATAACCTTGTCCCGCGCACTGCCCTTTATTGCTCATTTTCATCTTCCCTCATCCTTATTACCTATAACTCCATTTAGTTATAAGCTGGGTTTCGTTATTGAAACAAGCTAAAACCGGCACAAAAAATCTCTACCTCATGATACAAAAACCTACCCTCATCGGTCTGGGCGAAATCCTCTGGGACGTTTATCCCGACGGCCCGCGCTTTGGCGGCGCTCCCGCTAATTTTGCCTGCTCTGCCGCCAGTCTGGCTCGCGAACGGGTAAACATTAGTATCGTCAGTGCCGTTGGTCGCGATGAACTGGGCCAGGCCGCTCTCGAAGCCTTACGCAACCGTCAGGTCAATACTGAACACGTCGCCATTCCGGATCGCCCCACCGGTCAGGTAACGGTAAAACTCGATGACGAAGGCCGGGCCACTTACGAATTTGCCACGGACACTGCTTGGGATAACCTGGAATGGAGTTCGGACTTGGAACAACTCGCCTCAAAAACAGACGCCTTGTGTTTTGGCACCCTGGGTCAACGTAGCGAATGCTCCCGAAAAACTATTCAGCAATTCGTTTCTTCCACCCCCTCGAACGCTTTACGCATCCTCGATGTGAATCTACGCCCTCCCTTTGTTTCCAATTCCACCATCCTGGAATCACTGGAGCTCGCCAACATTTTAAAACTGAATGATGAAGAACTGCCCCTGATCGCCACGCTTTGTGACATCTCGGGGTCAGACATCAAAATCATGCAGCAACTTGCTACCCAATTCGAACTACAAGTGGTCGCTCTGACTCGCGGACCCGACGGAGCTCTACTGATTCGGGGAGATAAAGTCAGTGACCAGTCGGCGTTCTCAACCCAAGTCGTCGACACCGTCGGTGCCGGAGACGCTTTCACTGCCACCCTTGCCGTCGGCTTGCTTGATGACGATGGGCTCGATACGATCAACCACAAAGCCTGCGCCGTCGCTGCTTACGTCTGCTCGCAAAACGGGGCTACGCCCGACATTCCGGATAACCTATAGAAAAAATCTCTGTAAATTCCCGTGGTAGGGATGACCGGCTCGGTCGTCCGTTCGAATCAGAGAATATGTAACCGAGAGAAATCGCGGACGTGCGGGCCGCACATCCCTACCCGCCTATACCAAATTCCCTGAGAACTAATTCCTAGTTGCCTTCGTTCAGTATAGCTCCGGCTGTCTCGGCTTCGCCTCGGCTCCTAATTCTCCTCCTCCGGCCACTCACCCTTCGGTCTGGCCATGTCAAAATCCGGATCGCTACTTTTACCAAAAAATACCCCGCCGCCCGAAGCAAAGGCCAGCTTCTGCAATTTTAATGGAGCTACGCCCAACTCAAAGGGAGTGCGCACATACAAGCGGACTCCGGCTTCGCGTATCGCGCGAGCGATCAAATTTTCGTTCACTCTGAATTCTCCATAGCTTCCTGAACCCGTGTAACCGTTGGTGAAAAAATAAATCGCATCGACTCCTGCTTCACGAACCATTTTTGCCATACGCCGGGCGTAAAACTCATCCGTAGCCTCTGCCTGCTTTCCGATGGTAACCTCACGGTAATCCACTGCATACACTCGATCATCCCTAGCTCGATTTGCCTCCACATGAGCTTTCACTTCATGCTCGATATGCATCAAGTCGACCATGTAGCGTTGTTTTGAATTCATCCGCCGTTTCATACCGGTCTTAGCCGCTGATAAATCACGCTTCACATATCCGAATCCAAACAATACTCCCAACTTTTCGGCTTTGATCATGGCGAGGTCTTCTTCGATCGAGTCCCGTGCTCGAAGTTCTTCATAAACCTTTTCCCAGCGCTGCTTATCATCATCTGAATTCAGGCGCGGCACCAGCGACGTCTCCTCACACCAGGCCCTGCCTGTGACCGCTCTTAGCCAGACCTCCCTGGGGCGGGAAAACTCCAATCCATAACGCATGCGTAAACGGCTCGTCCAAGTATCGTGATATTGCTGAGCCGCTTCCCCAATATTCAGTTTCCGCAGAAGAACTCTATGTGTAACACGCCAGGGAAAAGCAAAAACCGAAGCGGCCTCAAAGTCGGGCATCCACCAGGAACGCATGAGATAGCCCTGGCTGTTTTTGATCACCGAAACCCATTCCCTCATTAGGCCTTCATCCAGCAAATGATCCGAAAAATCCTCCTTTCCCACATCCCGAAATCCCGATTGAGCTTGCCCCTGCCAGATCTGATGCAGAATTAATTGCGGAATTTTGGCATCCGACTTCTCTTTCCTCTCGTCATCTGAGTCAGCCAGCCCCTTCGAAAATATTTTCCCCATTTCGGATTTTTCGTAACCCGATTCTTCCCCCCGCAGACTGGTGATCCACAAAACTCCGTCTGCGCCACCTTCCTGAATCAAGGATTCCAGGGAATGCACCGCGTTGCGACTGGCGGGTATGCGCAAGCTCCCTTTTGGAGCAACCGCAAACCCCTTGACTTCGTGATAAACGACCGGCTCACGCTTGGCAGCAATAAGTGCTTCATTCAACAACCTCACCTCCTTGCGCACCTGCGGAACGAGAAACCCCATCTCCGGTGACACCTCCATCAAAATGCCCAACTTCTCATAGGTCCGAGCAGGCTTTTCCTCGGCAAGCGTTAGGTCGGCAAATGTGCTCAGCACCATCAGTGTAAAACACCACCTTATCACCTCGCCTCTCATTTTCACACCCTTCCCAATATGCGATCCAGTGAATCACTGGTCTGATAAATCAAGGCCTCGGGATAATGCGGCCAAGGATGGAAATACTCGAAGGTGAGGAAGCCCTCATAGCCCACTTGATCAAGCGCCTCCACCACCGCCGGCCAGTCAGTTGTGCCGTCGAGCAAAGGACGAAAACATTCCAGCGAATGATCGGTGCTTTTTTTGGAGAACTCCTTGAGGTGAACATTTTTTGTCCGCTTGCCAAGAATGCGCGCCCAGTGTTCGGGAAACTGGTATTCCATGATGTTGCCGGTATCAAAATGCACCCGGCAATGCTCGCTGTCGAAATGATCAATAAAGGCATTCATCTCCATCGGAGTCATCAGGTAACCATTGAAGAAAATGTTCTCGATGTTCAGATACACGTCGAGTTTTTCCGCATCCACGAGCAGCTTGCCGATCGCTTCTTTGGCTCGTTGATCGCAGATATCATTCGGCACCGGTTCGTGATCATCGCGCCAGGGAATGTGAACCGCCCCGGGAACCACCAGAACATTCTCCACTCCGAGATCATGCGCAGCCTTGGCAATCAGTCCCGCCAATTCAATTCCACGCGCCCGTTTTTTCGGATCGTTGCTTGAGAGCGGATAGGGCCAGAACAAAAACGAACACAGTCCACTGATCTCGATGCCGATGTCATCCGCCATCTTGCGGATCTCTTTGTATTCCTTGGTGCCTGACTTCGGTGACAAATCATTTTCGAGATCGTAGTTCAGCTCGATACCATCAAAACCCGCGTCCTTGGCCAGCTGCATACACTCACGCAGATTCATTCGTTCCGGATAGGGAAAAGCCCATTGGTTGATCGATTTTTTCATCCGATCATAACGCTTCGGTGACCGGCGACGATCATCCGGCTTCGCCGCTTCGCTCTTGTTTTGTGCCGAGGCTGATGCGGTGCCCATACTGGCAGCGGCCGCCGCCGCCGCAAAGGTTCCGGCTTTCATCGCGTCACGTCGACTGAAACCGCCGGGACGCGGATGGAGGGATTCGGGGGTATCGTTATGCATGGGGAAAACCTATGGCAATGCCGGGAAGAATGGAACCACTAATGGACTAATTTTCACGAATGAGGAGCCTAGCTTGACCACACGAATTAAAAGCTTTAACTTTTCTTCCGTCATGTCTGCTACTACCTCCCATAGGATCATTGGCTTCCTGCTATTGATCTCCTTTTTCTCACACTTTTCCGGTCAGGCCGAGGAACTCAAGGATGACATTAATCTGACCAAGAAAATCCGCGCACTCATTCTCAAAAAATCCACGGTGAGCGAGGAAGGAAAGATGAAGGACTACCACGCCGTGATTTCTAAAACTGAAGCCCCTTACGACATGGTTGCGATCAAGGGCGGTGAATTTTTCATGGGCAGCCCGGACGATGAAAAACACCGTGAGAATGACGAGGGACCGCAGCACAAGGTGCATGTCGAACCATTCTGGATGGGGAAATATGAAGTGACTTGGGATCAAATCATAAATTATGTCCTAAACAAAAACACTGCCTACCGCACACGAAACGGAGCACTCTTCAGCCAATCCTCAATCAATATGCCTGATGATCCTATCACCGCAATATCGGCCCCCTCTGAATATGCAGCTCATTCCCTTTCCAGTAATTCTAATCAGAAGGGCTTTCCCGTGGTCGGCATTTCCCAACATACAGCAAGCAAATATTGCCAATGGCTGAGTGCCAAGACCGGTCACTATTATCGCCTACCCACTGAAGCCGAATGGGAATACGCCTGCCGTGCTGGAACCCCCACCACTTATTCATCTGGCAATGATGCAAACAACCTCAAGAAATACGCTGTGTTCGATGTCAATCAGCCTGCAAAAGTCGGCAGCAAAATACCAAACCCCTGGAAACTCTATGATATGCATGGCAACGTAATGGAATGGTGTCTCAATCAGTATTATCCCGACGCCTACCGAAGTGATGCTTCTAGCATACCCGCGACAAAACTCTACCCGCGCGTTTTTCGAGGTGGATCGTGGTACGATTATCCTGAGAATTTGCGTTCTTCCGCACGTTTTTATTCCGAGAAGAATTTCAAACAAGACGACCCTTTATCACCAAAAAGTTACTGGCACCTTTCAAATGCTCCCTGGCTCGGCTTCCGTATCGTCCGCCCGCTCACAATCCCCTCCGCTGAAGAAATGTTCCAACTCTGGAACAGCGGCAAGATCAAAGACATGTGAAAAACAATTCAAGGAGGGGCACTTTTTAAGTGCCTGCATCACTCCAAATCGGCGGTTAAAAACCGCCGCTCCTTGAAAAAACTACCCACTCAACCATGAAATCCTCATTCACTTTCCACCTGATCTTCGCCGCTTCTTTCTTCATAAGCATTCCCCTCTCCCATGCCGAAGATCTCAAGGATGACATCAATCTGACCAAGAAAATCCGTGCACTCATTCTCAAAAAATCCACCGCGACTGAAGAAGGAAAGATGAAGGATTATTCCTCCATCATCCCGAAAACAAAAGCGCCCTACGACATGATCGCCATCAAAGGCGGCACATTTCTCAT
>JAADHD010000223.1 GCA_013152075.1 Verrucomicrobiota bacterium
ATCAATACGACAACGGCATCGTCGCTTCAATTTTCTACAGCATCTACGGCCCCCAGGCAGAAGACGAAGAAACACTCGAACTGGTCGGCACCAAAGGACGAATCATCCTGACCCGCCTCAAATGTGAAATCTATGTGATCACTGACTACGGCGAAAAGAGCCATCAAGTCATACAGTGCAAATCCGAGGCTTTCGAAACTTCGCATTTCGGAGCTGACCGCCAACTGGTCCAGGACATCGCCGCTTTTGCCCGCGGCAGTAAGTCACCCGTCAACGGATGGTTTGGTATGGAAGCCACCCGCATGGCCATCGCCGCCATCGAGTCCATCGACCAAGGTGGCCAAACCATCTGCATGAGCGATCTCCCTGACAGCTCTAGCTAACTTTGTCAGCGGCATGGTATGCCGGTTACGCTGCATATTTTATACTCTACAGCAATAGACTTTTCTTATTTCGATTCTCGCATCGAAAAGGTACCCCTGAACCCATTAGAAGCTTTGTATTTTCCTACAAATTTGCCTCCACTAATATACCCAGTCCAAGTGTAAGTGGCCCCATCCACATTGGACACGCCTTTCAGCACCTGTTTGGCTCCCTTCATGGTCGCCTTAACCGTAGCCCCATAAGCAAAAGGCTCTCCCAAAGCAACGCCGGTGAATTTCGCCTCCCAGGTATCCCCTTGAGGACTCGCCTTGCAAACGATCTTCCCACTGGTCCCATACTTCTTATTTGTCCATTTACCATTCCAGGTTTTGGTTTCGACGGAATCAGCACTCAGGGCCGAAGTCCTTAAATCAAAAGGGGAAAAGGCGGAGTAGAGTAAAAATAGGCCCAGACCAAATCGAATTTTATGCTGATTAAAGGTTTTCATAACGCGAGAGTTTAATTATTGCTTTATTAATGTCGTCGACTGCCGAAGACTCCTGCCACACCGTGAACTATAACACCTCATCTTTATTCATTTCGAGATTTTTCTTCCATCAAGGTAAGCCATAGCATCCAAACGATTCAAGTCATGATCGTCAGTGCCATGACTATCCCTATTCCCAAAAGGTTCCTCATCGAGATTATCCAGAGCAATCAAAATGTGATAGGCTGCCTCTACATCCCTCTGAACTTCTACCTTCAAGCGCACAATGAAGTATGGAATAAGCTTGGCATCATACTTATAACCAAGCGCCCAATAGGCACGCCTGCGGCACTCCTGATCATCGTTATTGGAATCATCGATTGACTTCATGATCCAAGCGGCCAATTCGTCCGGGTCAACATCAGTAAGCCCCGCGTCATCTACCCACCCATCCTCCAATTCTCGTGGTGGAGCTCCATTCACTTGTTCGAATCGACGGCCTGCTGCAAGCAATGTTTCCTGAGAAAAGTCCATTTAATGCTCATTTTGAGATGCCTGCCAAGTAAATGAACTCACTTTCTTTGGGAAATTTTCGAAATCTCTCAAAGTCTTCGCCCGAGCATTCAGTAAACTGTTCCGGTGATTGACTTCTCCCGTTCCATGCCGTGTTCAAATGATGATAGAGATGCCCCATTCCAACTTCAAGATCAGCTTCCGAGTAGTCTGCCTCTTTTTCAAAACTACCAATCGTCTCCTCAAGTTCTTCCAAGGCTTCCTTAAGATGAAAAACAATTGAGCTTTTGTTCATTTTCATATCCTTCAATTTTAATCCATCAACAGGTCGAATGAACATGAATGGCCACACTCTTTTTTTCATCCTTCAGTTTATTATACAGTTTTACAGCTTCATCCGTTTTTAGAATAATGATTTCACAATTCTGAATATTCTCAATTTTCTCACTTGGTTGAGTCACCCCGTCTTGTCCGGTTGCGATGATCAGTATATCAGGTTTGGATTCAAGCAACCATCTGACATTCTCCATTTTTAAATCATGCGTCTTCTCAACTTTTCTTATTTCCCCATCACTACGGACCTGTAAATCCGAAATAAGCCGCGGTATGCCCCCATAGGTCACACAAGCGAACGTACAAAAACCAAAGCAGCCCGGAGGATTAGCGTAAAACCATCCCGCCAATGCCACCACGATCGCGGAAACTATTACAATGCGTTTTTTGTGCTTCATGAATCAAAATTTCGATCCGCGTAGAGTGGTTCCTGCTCACAACAGACTACCTACCAGTATCTTGATTATGTGGAGAGCGGCAAAAATTGTCCAGCTTTTAGAATCTCTCTCTATTCACACCTCAACTAAAAAGGTGTTAACGCGCAATCCTGTATTTCTGCAGCCGACTATTGGGTTTTTCAGGGATGGTCCGCTCGATCAAGCCCGCTTCAAGTGCCGGGGTGAGATAGTTTTTTCGAAAGTTTGCCCGGTGGGAAAGTCCGAGCATTCCCATGCATTACAATGCGCTGAGCAGGCCTGCTTCGAGATGACCTAGGAGGAATTTGACTTGGCCAACTACTTCTCTCTCCAATTCTCCACCACCAACCCCTCAACCCGTGAAAACTCTTTCACATTGTCGGTAACCAATACAAGGCCTAGCGCCAGAGCATGACCCGCAAGCAGAGTATCATAAGCCCCTATTTTTCTTCCTGCTGTTTCCAGATCCACGCGGATTTCGGCTGCTGCTTTCGCCGCCTCCTCATTCCACGAAAGCACGTTCAAAGTGCCGCACAAAAAACTCACTTTTCCCAATTCACTTTCAGGATCCCTTGATCTACGTGCCCCAGCTTCAAGTTCGAACATAGACACTGTGGAAATCGCACAGTCGTCGGGCGACATCGACATAAGCCTGGCCACCACTTCTTCCCGCCCTCGCATGGCATCAATACAGACATTGGTGTCGAGCAGGTATTTCATTCCTGGATATTGTCATTCGCAACGACATCCGGCGTAAGCACTTGTTCGAGACGCTCAAAGTCTTCACCAACTCGGATCTCCTTAAAAAAACCCTCTGGCCATTCCCTTTTCTCAACAGGCTCCAACACAACCGCCTCACCCTCACGACGAATCTCCACCTCAGTTCCCAGAAAACGAAACTCCTTGGGGAGCCGAACGGCCTGCGAACGCCCGTTCATGAACAATTTTGCCTTCATGACAAATAATATATACCGTATATACCAATAACCAAACTGTATTTGGACGGACTTTAAATTACCTATAGAAACTCACTTTCCAACTGGTTTCATATTAAAACCAGTTGTCTCCCTGCTAAGCCTTCTCCAATCCCGTCACCGACGATTTATCACTCGAACCAAAGGACTCGATCTCCACACCCATCCGCTGCGCCAGGGGCACGAACAAATTGGCGAAGGGGGTATTTTCCTTGGCGTCATGCGCTACATACGCGCCATGTTTATATCCCCGCCTGCCACAATGATCGGCAAGTTTTTCCAACTATGGGAAGAAGCGTTACCCAAATTCGAACCAAACAGAATCGAGGTGTGGTCGAGCAGATTGCCATCAGCTTCCTGAACCCCTTTCAATCGAGTAAGGAACTCATTAAAAGCCACAAACTCTGCTGCCTCAATAATACTCAGTTCCTCGATTTTATTCTCATCCTTGCCGTGATGGGAAAGATTGTGCCAATCCGTCTTCACTCCTTTCAAGTTACTGGGCACGGCATTCATCGATCCCAGATCAAAAGTTACCGTCCGCGTTGAATCCGTCTGCAAAGCAAGCGCGATCATTTCATACATCAAGCGCTGTCTGGCCATGACATCAGTTTTGTCATCAACATCCTTAGGCTGCTGCGCATCAACTTCAGGTTTCGTTTTAGTCTCCCACTGCTCGGATTGCTGAATGCTGGCCTCCAGATCCCGCACCGAAGAAAAATACTCATCCAACTTTTCCTGGTCACGATGACCCAGGGATTTCTGCAATTTGTTGGCATCCCCTAACACCGTGTCGAGAATACTGCGTCCACGTTTCAGCTCACGCATCGTTTCGGCGACCTCTGCCTCTGTGCCAGAAATAAACAGCTGCTTAAAAAGCTTCGCCGGGGAGGTCTGCGATGGAATCTGAACTCCATTCGCAGTCCATGAAAGAGAGGCCCCTCGCGTCGACAGCGCCAGATAAGGCACCCGGGTCTTACCCCTAAGCTGGCGGGCAATCAGTTGATCCAAGGAAATCGTGTTCTTAAATCCGGCGAGTCCGGGGCGTTGCGCGGAGGTCAACCAGGTCATGCCCGACGCGTGACCGTTATTGCCATTTTGGTTCGGATGCGATAGACCAGAGAATACCGTGAAATCCTTGCGGTGGTCTTTCAGTTTATCCAAGTAAGGCGTCATGGCATAATTCTCTCCGGTTTTTTCAGGAAAGAAAAACTCCGCGTGGAATCCCAAAGAAGCATTCATCGCAATGAACCGAGGCACTGCCGCCGATGCCGCTCGCGCTCGAAAGGCAGGGCACATGGCGTCGAGCAAGGGCAGCGCCACACAGGAACCCACTCCTTTCAGAAAATGGCGTCGATTCAATGCCGCTTGAGTGGAAATGTAAGGTGCTTTCATGAGCTATGAGTTTGACGGTTTATTTATTGAGAAAAATTTCTGAGGTGACAACTAGATGAAACAGGTCACGCACACGATATCCCTTGGCCGCCGATTGTTTAACGATTCGTGAGATTTCAGCGCGGTCGGAAAATCCCATTTCACGACCAGTCGCAAAGGTCAGCAACTTCATGACAAAGGACCGGGCAAGAACGCCTTCATCTTCTGCGAGATAATTTCGGAACTGAGCGAGGCTGGAGAACTCCCGGCCGTCAGCCAGATTACCAGAGCAATCAACATCCGGCCCGAGGCGATAACCTACTCTTCGTCCCTTGACGACGGTATCCACTTTGTCTCCTTTACCCAACGAACGAAAACGTTCACGGAACCCCCCGATCGGGTTGAATGATTCCAGCGCAAAACCCGGAGGGTCGATCTTCTTATGACAAGCCGCACAACTGGTGGAATCCCGATGTTGATCGAGAATCTGACGCAGGGTTTCAGCCCCTCGAATATCCGGTTCGACGCCAGGAATCCCTGGAGGCGGCGGTGAAGGTGGGTCTCCCAGGATTCGCTCCATCACCCACACCCCTCGAACAACCGGTGACGTATTGGTGCCGTTGGCAGAAACTTTCAACACACTGGCCTGAGTAAGAAAACCCCCGCGTATGCTGTCGGCGGGCAATTTAACTTTGCGGATATCCGGCCCAGCTACCGCAGGCAATTCATAATGCTCTGCCAGCCTGCTATTAAGCATGGCAAAATCCGACTTCACCACATTACTTACCGGAAGATTGGAAGTGATGAGTTCCCGCAGGAAAGCTTCCGTTTCCAAAGGCAGTGAATAACGCAAATAAGGATCAAATTCCGGGAACAGCGTTTTGTCAGGAGCGGTGAAATCCATCTCGCGCAAATTCAACCAGGCTTCAGTGAAGTCCGTGATGAAACGATCGAAGAATGGTCCCTTCATGAGGCGCTCTGCTTGCGCAAGCATTGCGTTGTTATCTTTCCCCAGTTTTTTCTGCGTGGCCAGACTCAACAGTTTTTTATCTGGTGCACTGCGAGTCAAAAAATAGGCCAAGCGGTTGGCCAGGGCCAAATCATCCAGACGTCCGGGTGTCTCGCGCAGATAGAGAAAATTCGGCGACACAAACAAAGCGGTTACCGCGGTGCGCAAGGCTTCTTCAAAGGATGAATCCTGAGCCCTTTCATTTTCAAACAGTTTGATATAACTTTCCAGATCCGTATCAGTGACCGGACGTCGCCAGGCATAAGCGGCCACTCGCTTGATTGATTGCAGGACATCAGCACGTTCGTCTGTGGTGATGATTTCAAATTTGGGTTTGTACCATTCCTTCTTTTTGGTCTCCGGATTCCTCGGTTCGATTTCCTGACGCTTCAAACCATCGAAAACCAAGTTGTGACCGCGCGACGGATACTCCTCATACAAAGGGCCTTCGAGTGAAGCGGACACAAAAGCAAATCCAGGCCCTTTATATTCACTCATGTTTTTCGGACGTACTTGCGGCAGAGCAATACCCTGCGGCTCGATCACCAGCATGTAGCGTTGCTCGATGTAGACCTTGAGTTCCACCGTCTTCGCTTTTCCTGGAGGAAAAACCGCATACTCATAAACCGGCTTTTTACTTCCAGCAGAGTAACTCTCTCCTCCGATAGAACAGACAATGGGCTCATCTGTCTGGTAAGCGTATCCGGTGATTTTCACTCGGTACCATCCGGACTCGGGAACCCCGGTATTTCTCAGTAACCCGGAGGGATAACCTCCTCCTTGAAAACGCACGATCGCTCCGTCTTTCAGCTTCCTCCAGGTTTTGGCTAAAGCTTTTTCAATCTCCGCCTCGCGAAAATTTCCAGCAAAGGTTTTTGCCGCTGGTGGCGTGGTCCACTTTGCCGCCGATGCATCAAAGACCATCCGTGCACCTTCCAGATAACGCTCCAGGTGGGTCATGGAAATGCCCAGCGCTTCGCCCACATTATCAAATTCATGGGAACGTCCGTCTTCAGGCAACAATCCCTCAAGATCGAGATTTGTTCCGAACAAATCATTCAGAGTGTTTTGATATTCCCGACGATTCAACCTCCGCAACACCGCACCCTTGCTGGCCAAATGTGTTTCGTTCAGGGAAGCTCCGAGAACTTTGGCCAGTCTCGCCTTCTCCTTACCGCTCGGCCGGGTTTTGACCTTTGCCGGTGGCATCTCCCCTTTTCGAACGCGGTCAAACACCATCTCCCATTTGGCAAAAGCTGCCGGATCAGAAAGCTTCGAGCCGAGTTTATCAAAATCCAAGCCGCCCTTGTCCATGCCGTCCGCATGACAGTCGTAACAGTGATCCTCCAGAAAAGGCCGAATTTCCTCTTCAAAGGCCAATAGCGGAGAAGGCAATAAAATCAGTAGGCAGGAAAAACGGTAAAATAAATTCATCACTGAGTAGGCGTTGGCCAAGTATAGCTTTGCTCTCGGAAATTAAAAGCTCTGCGTGGCAAGCCACAGAGAATGCACTCACCTGGTATTCAATGCCAAGTATTGAAATCTGTATTCAGCGATTTGAAAACTCTTTCCACAGCTGCTCCAGCGTTACCTTGTTTGCCTGGCCTGAGTGAATCACAATCCTAAAGGCAAAAGATAATTTTTTTCCAGCTTCCAGCGTATAGGGACCCGTAAAAAGTGGCGCATGATGAAATTCATGAGGCATCGCCCCCACATGCCAGGGAGAAGGATGACGCAAATTCCCCGGATGATCCATGATGGTCACACCACCCGTTTTCCCGTCCGTCATATCGAGGGTCAAATCCACCCAGCGCGCAGGCTTACCATGCACTGCTTCGAGACTCTTCCTTGACTCCACACTAATCGCCTTCGCTTTGCTGAAGACTTTCACATCTTCACTGTTCGAGATTGTCCATGCGGAAAATTTTTCATGATCAGTCACGCGAAACTGCAGCCCCGCGTAGCCACCAAACCACTTTCCCTCCTCCTCGCCTGTTATCGGTGTACGATCTAAAATCGCCCCCTTAACCCCGGCAGTGAAAACTCCTCGCCAGTCAATGTGATAACTACCATTTTCATCCGGAGCACTAACGGTAATAATTCGCTTCTCCGTAAGGTCCGCAGGCTCTCCGGGCGGATGATAACTCACCTCCAATTCAAAACGAGCGGAAAAATCGTCGTTGGCAAGCACCTTCACCGCCGTCACATCACTGTGCCCCATAATTTTATCCGGCCAGCGTTTTTTTCCATCCGGCCAGGTCCAATACCCCTCCAATCCGTTGATCTTTTTCCAGGCAAAACGCAAACCGCGATGCCAGAGATGATCACCAGGTCGCAAATCGGTCAGCACCGCGCCATCCACCGTTGCCAGCGGATGAAAATAGGGACAGCCTTTTTCTTTCCCGTCCTGCAGATGATTGAACTGCCAGACAATTTTATCGCCATTCAGTAAAGCCAGCGAGGCTCCGGTTTTTTTCCAGGCGTAATCCTGCTGCCCTTTTCTGCTCTCTGCTGCATCCAAAGCGAACACCGAAGTTGAAAACCCCAGCAATCCTACAATAAACATCCGGTGCCATAAACATTTGTCCTGTCGATTCATGGTGCTAAGTTCCTTTCGATTGCCCACCGTGACAATTCCTACTTTTATGAAAATGACGCCCAGAAAAACCATCGCTTTATCCCTCGGCTTTGCGGCTATAGCAGCCGTTATATCCAGCAACACAACGCTTTTCGGCGCCAAAGAAGAAAACAAGGGCATCGACGCAAAGCCAGCGAAAGTGACAACGATCCCATTGGATCTATTTGTAGTTCCCGAAGGCATGGAAATCACCCGCTGGGCCAGTTCGCCGATGCTGTTCAACCCAACCAATATCGATATCGACAAAGATGGCCGCATCTGGGTAGCCGAAGGCAGACGCTATCGTCGCAGCATGGAGAAGTTTCCGAAAGGCGACCGCATCGTCGTTCTCGAGGACAAGGACAAGGACGGCAAAGCCGATTCATCCCACACCTTCGTCCAGGATCCGGATCTGGTTGCTCCGCTGGGGGTTGCCGTCATCGATAATCAAATCGTCGTTTCCCAGCCCCCGGATCTGATTGTTTACACCGATGTGAACCGGGATTTAAAATTTGATCCAGCGGTAGATAAAAAAGAAATTCTGCTCACTGGTTTCTCCGGAAAAAACCATGATCACTCCCTGCATTCCGTCACCGCGGGCCCTGATGGCAAATGGCATTTCAATGCGGGTAACACGGGTGCTAAATTCACTGACAAATCCGGCAAGACTTTTCGCATCGCCGGTCCTTACAATCCAAAGCCGATCGGCCCGATTGAATTCCCCTTCAAATCTTCCGATGTCGCAGGGAAAAAAAGTGATGACGGACACATTTATGTCGGGGGCTTTGCTGTTCGTATGAATCCTGACGGCACCCATGCTGAAATCACCGCTTACAATTTCCGCAACAGTTTCGAGCAATCGATCAACTCCTTCGGTGATGTATTTCAAAACGACAACGATGATCCACCAGCTTGTCGTGTATCCCATGTGCTCGAATACGGCAACGCCGGTTTTGCATCTGCTGACGGCAAACGCTCCTGGCAGGCAGATCGTCGCCCGGGTCAGAGCATTCCCGTCGCCGAATGGCGTCAGGAAGATCCCGGCACCATGCCGATTGGTGACGTGTATGGCGGCGGCTCTCCCACAGGCAATGTCTATTATGAAAATGGCTCACTGGGAGAAAAATGGCGCGGAACCTTTC
>JAADHD010000369.1:0-3852 GCA_013152075.1 Verrucomicrobiota bacterium
ACAACTTTCCAATCTTACTCCGCCTCATAGCCCCGAAGGGGCGGCCATGTGATAGCCCAGGGCAACGCCCTGGGTATATGTGATAAATTTCAATAAGCCCTGAAAGGGCGACACTAAACCAACAACCTCACCTTCTAATAAAATGGCACGACCTGTAACACTCTTCACCGGCCAGTGGGCCGATCTTCCCTGCGAATCCATCATCGAAAAAGCCAAATCCTTTGGTTACGATGGCGTTGAACTCGGCTGCTGGGGCGACCACTTTGAAATCGACAAAGCCGACGCCGATTACTGCAAAGCCAAACGCGAACTGCTCGCCAAGCACGACATGAAGTGCTACGCAATCTCCAGTCACCTCGTCGGCCAGGCGGTCTGTGACAACATCGATGAACGTCACGCTCAAATTCTGCCCGATTACATTTACGGTGACGGGGACCCCGAAGGTGTGCGTCAACGTGCCGCTGAAGAGTTGAAAAAAACCGCCCGTGCCGCCAAGGAATTCGGCGTCAAGGTGGTGAACGGTTTCACCGGCTCATCAATCTGGCACCTGCTCTATTCTTTCCCCCCCAACCTGCCGGGGCAAATCGACAAAGGTTACGACGACTTCGCCGAACGCTTCGGCCCGATCATGGACGAATTCCAGAACAACGGGATCAAATTTGGCCTCGAAGTTCACCCTACGGAGATCGCTTTTGACATTGCCTCCGCCGAACGCGCCCTGTCCGCCATTGGCAACCACCCAGCCTTTGGATTCAACTACGACCCGAGTCACTTCGGCTACCAAGGCGTTGATTACGTCGAATTCATTTACCGCTTCGCTGATCGCATCAATCACGTGCACATGAAAGACGTCAGCTGGTCCGAGCACCCGACCGACGCCGGCGTGTTTGGCGGTCACGTGGATTTCCACAACCACAAACGCTTTTGGGATTTTAAATCAGTCGGACGCGGTGACATCGATTTCGAAAAAATCATCCGCGCACTGAACGACATCAAATACTCCGGCCCACTCTCCGTCGAATGGGAAGACGGCGGAATGGACCGCGAACACGGAGCCAAAGAATCGTGCGAGTATTGCAAAGACGTCGACTTCGCCACCTCAGATATTGTTTTTGACGAACAGTTCGATCGATAATCCTCCTACATCAAACCCAACCCAGCTCAGAATCACAACACTAGTAGGTGCTTCGGCTCGGCGGCAGCAACAAGCTCAATCGAAATCCCCTGGTCAAATGTGGCCAGGCAAGCATCGTTTGCTGATGCCAATGCCAAGAGATACAAATCCGTGAGGTATTTGGAGGAAAGAATGCGCCGATGATGGAATAGTTTTTGATCAGTTATCGAGATATTGTCAGGCAAAAAAACATGGTTACTGTTCGCCACAATACCCAGAAAGGAATCTTTCAACTCATCAACTGTAAATGGTTCATTGGGAGAGTAACTTACTGAAGACATAATGCGAATAAGACCATTTTCCGTCAGCGGACAACTGGCCCAGTCCGGCTGTATGCCTCCCCACCAATCGTGGGCGCGTTGGTGAAATGCGTGATCGGGATCTAAAAGGGCGATCAACACATTGATGTCAAGAAGGAGGCGCATCTCAGATGCCTTCCTCCTCCATGATCCGCTCCACCTTATCGGTGGTGACGAGGGAACCTCGGGAGCGGAGCACGGGGACTCCGTTCTTCAGCTCCGCCCCAGTTTTCGCGCCGCTATTCAGAGAACGCTGATGCAGGGCTTTGCGGAAAGAGCGGGAAAGAATTTTGCCGACATTTGTTCCCTCCTTGGCCGCAAGTTCTTTAGCAGCAGCGAGCACGTCATCATCGATGTTCAGAGTAGTCCTCATGTATCTGATGTTATAACATCAGATGTCAACGGTCAATAAAAATACGCCAGCGCTCTGTTCCTCGTCGAACGAAACGCCTTAATTGATCAGAGCTCTGATTTCCTTGATCACCTTTTCCAGAGATGCGGACGCCATCTTGTATCGGTTATCATTGGCGACATACCATTCGACTGTGCCCTTGTTTATTTTTCTCAAGGAGAGATGCCAATTGGCTCCTGTCCATAGCTCACCATCCTTCTTTAGAAAAACGATAAACGACCCCTCGCTCAGAGAGCACTGGGCACAAATAAAAGTCTCCAAACCATACAATACAAATTCGTCGGAAAGCTTACCTTTCAGCACTGATTTCACCTTTACCTTTGCCCGCTGGCGGTAAGTCCAGTGTTTGCCTTGTTTCTCAACAGGTTCAACTTCGCCGATAGAAACAATCGCTATCGCCTGCGCCCGTTCGATCATTTCCTCTTTCGTCTGGAAGTAGGCTTTTGCGAAACAATCAGGATTGAGATTGGTGACAAAAATACAAAAGGCGGTGATAAGGAGTTTGTGCTTCATATCTGTAAGACACACTCACCCGTGGTTTCTTAGAATTTTTCACCTAATAAACCTTCGCTCCCATGCGACACTCTGTTTATTCACTGTAATAACAGGCTGCTCCACCATCCAAATAGGCAAGCACCCATCACACAGCCTCTTCCAAAACCTTATTGCAATATCGATTGAGGCTCTCCCCTTCCTGCAAGGCTCGTATCGTGAGTGCTTTATGCGTATCACTGCTGACCCTTAGCACAAACTTGCCGCTATAATCCTTGTTGGCTGTTTCAGGCGGCAGCTCAATCCCGTCTTCCTTGTGCACTTCTATCCACTCCTCAACGATTTTGCACAGTTCGCTGTACACCTTTTCTTCGGAATCCCCATGCACCCCTCCCAACATCAAGCCGGGTGCCGTTCCGACATAACACTGATCCTCTTCAGACCATTCAACGACTTTCAGATATCTATTCGCCTGTTTCATTTGTGATTCCCTCAATGGCATTATTCACTGCTCTTTCCTGATACGTCTTAGCATCATCACCCGACTTTCCAGAGATGGTGACTCTAACTTTACCCTGATAAATATAATTCCGATGGCTTCCCTTTCCTCCTCGATTCACAAACCCGGCTTTTCCCAAATCTTTAATTAAGTCACGAATCTTTCTCGGCATTAAACAATGATACCAAAATGATACTATATGTCAATGAGCGTCGAAAAAAATACCCGCATTGATTTCACCTCACCCCACTCAACACCCGTGCAATATCTTCACCAATAAAACCAAAAATATCATTATGCCCGGCCCCTTCGACTTCGTGATACTCCACGATATCATCAAATTCCCCCCCCAACTCCTGACTCATCGAGACGGGAATCATCCTATCTGAATTTCCATGGAACATCAGCACTTTTACCCCCTCGATTTCCTGCAAGAGCTGCAGGGACTTCACATTATCAAATCGATGACGAAGAAGATAGGCGGTTGGATTGCCAACCATTTTCTCGGCCATCGCCTGCATGCTGGTGAACGAAGAAACCACCACCACTTCCCGAACTTCCATCCGTGCCGCAGCCTCAAGAGCCACCGCTGCTCCGAGAGAATGTCCAAAACACGACAAGCTTTTCTTCAGCTCATCCACTGGCACCTCCCATTCGCCGGCGAGCGTTAGCAACGCTGCATCGACGCTCTCCTGAATCCTCTCCGGATTGGGATTACCTTCACACCATCCGTAGCCCGGATAATCCACCAGCAAAAACCCTACATCTGCTTCACTCGGAACCCTCATGATCAGATGCAGCCAATCGAGCGCCAGGGCTCCATTCCCACCAAACATCATCCATAATTTTTTAGGCTGCTTTTTGCCCAAATACACCGCCGTCTGCTTGCCCTGCGAAGTTTTGAAATTCAGAACCCTACTTTCCCGTCCCGGTCTGATGTCCAGCGCCGAAACGGCTTTGGGCTCAATGTCATAAG
>JAADHD010000369.1:3917-9837 GCA_013152075.1 Verrucomicrobiota bacterium
GCAATTTTTCCGAACACGATTGTCCCCACTATCAGAATTAACAATCTACGAACTTTACGCCACACTCTGATCACATCCTCTCCTGTCAGCTGCTGATCATGAGTGTCAGACGGTAACCACCCGTCTGACACTCATGATATTTTCAGCGGCGCCATTACCAATTACCCCTACTTAATTCTTAAAGCGATGATGTCTCTTCTGCCCTGCTCATAAACCTGAAGCAAGAGAACCTCTCCCTTAAATGCCTTCATGATCGCCATTGCTTCAGCTGCATTTTTAACCGGCTTCTGATTGATCTGTGTGATCACCTGGCCCGCTCTCAATCCGGCTGCCGCAGCCTTTGAATTTTTATCGACCGCCTCCACCATCACCCCGGTCACCTTGTCAGATATGCCGAGTGTTTTTGCCAGATCCCTATTCATATCCTGGATCTTCACCCCATCGACCAATTCCTTTGACTGTGGTTTGACCGGCTCCAGTTTTTCGGGTTCAGACGACTTAGGCCCACCCTTCTGGGTTAACGTTTGCAGGTCTCCAAGCTCAACATCCCTGGTTTCCATTTTTCCATTTCGCAAAACCTCAAAACTTACTTTTTGCCCAGGAGCCGTATTGCTGATATCCAATCGCAACTTCGCCATGTTTTTGACTGGCTTGCCCTGGTAACTCAAAATCAAATCCTGGGGCTTGAATCCCGCCTTCTCCGCCGGAGTGCCTGGACCCACATCTGCAATCACAGCACCATTACGATCATCACGTTTCAATCCTGCCGCCATATCAGCCGTGACATCCTTCAAATAAACTCCCAGAAAACCCCGCGGCACATTGCCACCCGAATCGAGCAGTTTTTCCACGATGTCAATGGCCATGTTGACCGGAATCGAAAATCCAATGCCAATATTACCTCCGCCCATTCCCGGACGAATCGCTGTATTGATGCCAACCAAACGCCCCTGGGCATCCATCAGCGCGCCACCGGAATTACCTTGATTAATCGATGCATCAGTTTGAATAAAATTTTCGTATCCTCCGCCGGTAATTCCCAAATTACTTCTACCAAGCGCACTGACGATACCCATCGTCACTGATTGCTCGAGACTAAATGGATTGCCGATGGCTAGCATCACATCACCCACTCTCAATTTAGAACTGTCACCAATCGTCGCCGGCTTCAACCCTGTCGCTTCGATTTTAATTAAAGCCACGTCAGACTGCGGATCCGCCCCAACCACGCGAGCTTCGTAATCTTTTTTAGAACCCGGCAAGGTCACCTTGACCTTCGTGCCATCACCTCCCACGACATGATTGTTGGTCAGGATATATCCATTTGAAGTAAGAATCACCCCTGATCCCAATCCCTCCTGCTTTCCATGATTGCGATTCTCCGGCATTTTAAAATCATCCGGCAAGCCAAAATACTTCCGCAAGCGCGGATCAGAGAACATCGATGGTCGAGGACTCTCTTTGATGACCTTCTTCGAAGAAAAAATTGTCACTACCGACGGTCCGATTCCCTCAATCACATCAGCATAAGACGTTACCAATCCTGCCTGTTTTTTGAGTGGCGACTTATCAAACTTCAAATTTTTACTCAGTTCCTTGAATTTTACATCTTTCGCCTGGATCGCTGGTGCCGCTCCCAGGAAAAAAATTATCAGGAATGCTGACAGGGCCTTCATTAAGTTTTTATCCGTTTTCATATATTTATGTTTATGGGTTTATATTTTATTTTCCCAGTCAATTTCTCATATTTTGCGATCCAGCAGGATTTTTTCGACCTGACTCGATACAACTTGGGTCTGTGCTTGAAAGCGTTGCAATTCAGAGCTCTTGTTTAATATCAGCGCTCAGAATGATTAAGCCCCAATGCCACAAGGGCATTTGATCATTTCGCAAAAATCGGCAAATTACTGGAAATACTTTTCCTCCTGAATCCTGACTTATCATTTCTGACTCCTTCCCCATGACTTCGATCATTGATCCCGCGCGCCTCGAAGAAATCGAACTGACTTCACAGGAGTATCAACGCTACGCAAGGCATTTGAGCATTCCTGAAGTCGGCGAAGACGGACAACGCCGCCTAAAGGCCGCCTCGGTGCTCTGCATCGGAGCTGGCGGCCTGGGGTCGCCCATCACCATGTATTTGGCCGCCGCCGGCGTAGGCAGGCTGGGCCTGGTGGATCCGGACGTGGTTGACTATTCCAACCTGCAGCGCCAGATCCTGCATGGCACAGACGACATCGATCGGTCCAAGCTGGACTCGGCTGTCGACACCCTCACTCGCATCAATCCTGAAGTGAAACTCGAAACCTTCAAGGAGCGCTTCACCAGCGATAACGCTCACCAGATTGCACAATCCTATGACGTGATCATAGACGGCACCGACAACTTCGCGACCCGATACCTCAGCAATGATCTCGCGGTGCTTACGAAAAAACCAAATGTCTATGGTTCCATCTTCCGCTTCGAGGGCCAATGCTCGGTGTTCGCTCCACATCTAGGAGGCCCCTGTTATCGCTGTATGTTTCCCGAACCTCCCGAGCCGGGCATGGTCCCCAGTTGTGCAGAGGGCGGTGTACTCGGAGTCCTGCCTGGAGTCGTGGGCAACATGCAGGCCATCGAAGCGATCAAATTAATCATGGGAATCGGCACACCGCTACTGGGACGCCTGATCCATTTTGATGCTTTAAACTTTCGCTTTCGAGATTTCAAATTGCGACGTGATCCTGACTGCCCGCTGTGTGGAGAAAATCCCACTATTACTGAATTAATCGATTACGATGAATTTTGCGGAACTGGGCGCGGCACCGAAGACACCTCGAGCCTGCCTGAAATCGACGTCCACGAATTAAAGTCACGCCTGGACCAGCGCGACAAACGACCTTTTGTCTTGCTTGATGTCCGCGAACCTGCCGAGCAAAAAGTCTGCAGTCTGCCGGACGCTGTGCTCATCCCTTTAGGCGAATTATCAAATCGGTTGCACGAACTTGATCGTGATTCTGAGATCATTATCCACTGCAAGGCAGGTGGACGCAGCGCCAAAGCTCTGGAACTACTGATCGATAGTGGTTTTGAAAAAACCAGTCACGTCCAGGGTGGAATCGACGCCTGGTCACAACTCATCGACCCCCAGATGCCTAGATACTGATTATATTATGAAAATTCCAGAATCCTTGATCTCCGTCCTCCGCTGCCCCGAAAACCACCAACCTTTGACCCTGGCTGAACCCGATACTCTGCACCAACTGAACCAGCGCATCGCCAAACAACAGCTCAGCAACCGCGGGGGCTCGCTCATTGAAGCCGAAATTGAAGCCGGGCTAATCCGAGAGGATCACAAATGCCTCTATCCCGTCATCAACGGCTTTCCCGTCATGTTGCTCGACGAAGCCATCGATCTAGCCTGATAAAATGGCATTCAAGCATAAGTTTTTGAAAAAATCGACTATCTAGCCCGTATTCCTCCTTGCATCTTGCCCCATCTTATACTTGGTAACAGCAACGCAAGGTATTTGTGGAAGAAGAGATCAATAAAACGAAGTCTTTGGCATTAATTCTCCCATGAACTTTTCTTCACAATCCACCTTGATTGAATCAACTGAACACTGAATAGTTCCCTATACCTGCATAAACTCGATGAGCGCGACAGCCACCTCCGCCCCGAAATCTGACGCTGACGGTTCTTCCGACAGTACCTCGCCTTCCGGCGATCTTACCGACGCCGTCATTCGGTTTGCCGGTAACTCACAGGACGGTATCCAAACCATCGGCGGATTTCTCGCCAAACTAGCCGGACGAAGTTCGCGGGAGGTCATGACTTACATGACAATTCCTTCGACCATTTCAGGAGGACCTTCCATTTTCCAGGTTCATCTTGCCTCGGGCGAAGTTCTCTCCTCCGGTGATGAAGCAGATTTCCTCTTTGCTTTTTACCAGCACAGTTACGATTCCCACATAAGCTCACTGCGCGATGGCGGCATTTGCATCTACGACAGTGATAACGTCACACCGGATAAAAGTGACAAACGTGTTCGCCACGTGAGCGTTCCGATCACTTCTATCACTATTGAGGCCCTTGGTGGCACCGCAAAAGACCGCGGTAAAAACATGTTGGTTCTTGGACTCGTCACCGCACTTTTTCAATTGGACCGCACCAAACTGGTGACTTTGATCGAAGGCCAATTCAAGCGCAAAGGGGAAGACGTGATGCGCAACGCCATGGTCGCCTTTGATACGGGTTATGCTTATCAGGTCGGAGATCTACTCGGAGAGTCTTTCAACCTGAAAGCAGGCACTTCGGATAACAGCAATCAAGTCACTACAGACGGAAACACTGCCCTTGCCCTTGGACTGGTTGCGGGCGGCGTGCGTTTTGGCGCAGCCTATCCGATCACTCCATGGACAACGATCATGGAATTCATGCGCTCGGAACTGCCCAAGCATGGCGGATTGTTCGTTCAAACAGAAGATGAACTGGCAGCTGTCTCGATGGCACTTGGTATGGCTTATGCCGGCCACTTGTCGATGACCGGAAGTTCCGGCCCCGGCATTTCTCTGAAAATGGAAGCCCTGGGTTATGGCTCGATGGCCGAGTTGCCACTGATCGTAGTGAACGTGCAACGCGGCGGGCCCAGCACCGGCTTGCCGACCAGCGTTGAGCAAAGTGACCTGATGCAGGCCATTTACGGATCACATGGAGATTCGCCTCGAGTCGTCATTGCCCCGATCAATGTTGAAGACTGTTTTCACACTGCCGTTGAAGCCTGCAAGCTGGCTAAGAAATGCAGTGCTCCGGTGATCATTCTGACTGACCAGGCTCTGGCTACTCGTATTGAGGCTTTCCCTGAACCGGATATCGAGGCTTCGGTCACTGAACCAGAACTGGCGATCGAAACCCGTCCGGAAGATTTTGTTCCCTATCCTCTCGATGGCGAAACCCGCCACGCACCTCCCGGATCAAAAATGGCCGGCGGCAAGTACCCTGTCGTAACCGGACTGGAGCACGATGCCTGGGGACACCCGAGTGGAAGTCCGGAAATGCACCAGAAAATGGTGGCACGGCGGCGTGATAAAATCTGCAAACTGGCAGATGATTTTCCGGCACTCGATGTATTTGGAAATGACAGCGGAGATGTGCTGATGGTTGGCTGGGGTTCGACCTGGGGTCCAATCCGTGAAGCTGGAATTCGCGCACGCGATAAAGGGTTGTCCTATTCCTCTCTCAGCATCCGCCATCTAAACCCCTTACCTAATGGCCTGGATGAAATATTCGATCGATTCAAACACGTTGTTGTGATTGAAATGAACGACGCCGGGCTCTATGGCTGCGGACAACTAGCAACACTGCTCCGTGCCCGCTACGCCAATCCTAAAATTGTCAGCGTCACCAAAACGGACGGCCTGAATTTCAAAATCAAGGACATCCTGCAACGAGTCGCGGATCTAACCTCCTGACTTCACTCACGCTATTTTGCTTATAATTTTTCATCACTCAGTCAACCTGACCACCCATCAACATCATGGCCTCTGCAACACCTGCCGCTGAACCTGAAAAGCTGACCAAAAAAGCACTCACCGCCGACCACCCTACCTGGTGTCCTGGATGTGGTGACTTTGCAGTGCTCGCTGCTTTTTACAAAACCTTGGAAAAACTACAGATTCCTCAGGAAAAAATTGTGACGATTGCCGGCATCGGTTGTTCTTCACGTTTCCCTTATTTCGTCAACAGTCATGGACTGCACTTCATTCACGGACGTGCCCTACCGTTGGCCAGTGGTGTGAGCCTGTCCCGCCCGGACCTTCACGTATTTGCCTTCGGCGGTGATGGAGACGGTTATTCAATTGGCGGTAATCACCTCGACCACGCAGCTCGTAAAAACGTCAACATCACTTATGTGATCATGGACAATTTTGTTTACGGCCT
>JAADHD010000369.1:9851-17899 GCA_013152075.1 Verrucomicrobiota bacterium
CAAAAAACAAACTTCACCGACATCACCTCTGGGGTTCAAGACCAAGACTGACCCCACCGGCGCGATTGACGAACCGGTGAACCCGATGAAAAAATTGGTTTATGGCGGAGCAACATTCGTCGCTCGCACCCACGCCACCCAAGTCAAACACATGATGGCAATGTTTGAGCGCGCCATCAAACACGAAGGCTTTTCGGTCATCGAAGTGCAATCCGAATGTGTCATATTCTATCCAGGGATTTTTGATGCCGGCAACCCGCGTAAAGGGGGAGAATTTGTAACCCTCGAAGAGAAAAAGTGGGACAACACTCCGGAAGATGCAGATCGTCACGACGTCAGCGACAACAGTGCTGCTTTTGCTCTCGCCAACGAAGAGTGGCCGGGACGCTTTGGAGTTTATTACGAGACCGACCGACCGACCAAGAACAAATTGGAACAACGGTGGATCGACGACATGCAATCCAAAGTGGGTGATGCTTCGACAGCTGATTTATTGAAACAGCGCTTCGCCGCGATGAAGTAAACCCTTGGGTATTTTACTCAAGACCATTTTACTGATTGCCTTTCCATCCTCAAAGTAGGATTCTAAGTTTCTATTATGGCCGGAATTGTTGTTAAACCCAGATCACGTATTTTTCACGGCCACGACTGGGTTTACAGTAGTGAAGTGCACAAAATATTTGGCAACCCCGAACCGGGTGATGTCATTTCACTTAAGGATTTCAAGGATCGGAAACTTGGTACCGGAATTTACAATCCCGAATCGCAAATCGTTGCTCGGCGCTTTTCCCGCCGCACTCAAAAACTCGACACCGACCTCTTCATCCGTCGACTTGAGCGAGCTCAATCTCTGCGTGATACCATGGGATTTGACGATCCCGTTTACCGACTGATCTGGAGCGAAAGCGACGGCTTACCCGGCGTCATCATAGATCGATACGGGAGTCACTTCGTCCTTCAAACGCTGACCCTGGCCATGGATCAGCGCAAAGAACAAATCACCGAAGCTCTAATTAAACTGTTTTCCCCCGAATCCGTTATCGAGAGAAACGACAGCCCGATCCGTAAAGCGGAAGGCATGGAACTTAATAAGGGCCTGCTTCACGGCGCAGCACCGGGAAAATTTCAGGTTACCGTAAAGGGAGTCACCTTCACGGTCGATCCACTCGATGGTCACAAAACCGGACTTTACCTCGATCAATTTGATAACTATCAAGCGGTAGCCGATTTCGCCAAAGGGCGAAGGGTGTTAGACTGTTTCTGCAACGAAGCAGGTTTCTCACTCCACTGTGCGCTCAATGGTGCCCAATCTGTGCAGGCAATAGACAGCAGTGAGCCCGCTCTCGAATGCGCCAGGAACAATGCCGAAACCAACCAGGTTGACGTCGAATTCACCAACGCCAATGTTTTTGATTTCCTTAAAGGAAATGAAGCCGAGACGCCTCCCTACGATCTCATCATTCTCGACCCTCCTTCGTTCACACGCGGCAGGAAAAATGTAAAAGACGCCATTCGCGGTTACAAGGAAATCCATTTACGCGCCATGAAACTGCTGGAGAAAAACGGCATCCTCGCCACCTTCTGCTGCTCTCATCATGTGAACCGCCAGATGTTTCTCGACACTATTTGCGATGCCGCCGTCGATGCCAAATCCACCCTGCGCCTGCTCTCATCACACTCGCAACGTCTGGATCATCCGGTAGTCCCCACCATCCCCGAGTCTGAATATCTCAAAGGCTTCATCTTTCAAAAAATGGCCGCTTGGTGAGTGAGATAGCACAGTTGCGAGTGCTTTTTCGGGTTCACCTGAAAATATTTCGCCATCGTTTCATTTCACATATCTGCCGCTCACGCCTGATGAGCGCAACCATCGGCCTCTTTTTAGTCTTTTACAGCGCTACGGCTTACACCATATTCAGCAGTGGGCTCAGCCACATCGCCCGCCTGCCCGCAGCAGGTGACATGCTCGCAGATCGAGTGATTTATCTCATCTTTTTCTGCTTTTTTATGATGCTGACATTTTCCGCCAGCATCGCCAGTTATATCTCCCTATTTCGCAGCCGGGAAACCTCATGGATGCTCACCCTGCCCCTCACCCATCGAGTAGTGTGTTTGTGGAAATGCATGGAAGCCGCTCTTTTCTCTAGTTGGGGTTTGATCTTCATCTCCGCGCCTCTCTTCATTGCTTTCGCACAGCATCGCGGCGTCGGTTGGGTTTTCTACCTCAAAACTCTCACCAGCCTGATCCCCTTCGTCATCATCATTTCAGGACTCGCAGTATCTTTCATGCTAATCACTGTCCGTTGGTTCAAGCGTTCGCACCTGATCTATGCCGCCGTTGCTATAGGACTATTCATGACATTCTCTATAGTTAAGGCTTACACCAGTGACAAAAAACTTGCCGAAGAATCAGGACTCAACACCGCTCTGACTTTCCAACTTGTTCTCCGCCACACAGATATCAGCACCTCGCCACTATTGCCTTCCGCCTGGCTCGCCAAATCTACCATCGATTGGAGCCGACCCTGGAGACAGGGCAACGACCCTCTGAACATCGCGCTCCTTTACAGCAACTCTCTGATGATTCTCTTGATTACTTGCTGGCTCGCGCGGCGGTATTTTTTTGCAGCACGGAGCCGTAGCCTGCAACACGTCGCGATCAGTGCCGCACGTATTCGAATGCAGCAAACAAATAACTCCTCCACTACCGCACTCAACCAACGCCGCTTCAATCTCCCCTCATCCCCTTTGATCGCCCTCAGCCTGAAAGACATCCGCACTTTCATCCGCGAACCCGGACAATGGCTTCAATTCCTCATCATATTCGGCTTGCTCGCTCTATATGCCATGAGCCTTCGCCACATGGCATACGATCGCTCCAATCCCCAGGAAGCCCACCTCTTTGCCTTTCTCAACCTTACTGTGTGTGCCCTGGCATTATCCACTCTGACCACGCGTTTTGTCTTTCCCCAGTTCAGCCTGGAAGGACAACGATTCTGGATCCTCGCCATGTCTCCTCTCCGGCTACCTCGCATCATCCTGCAAAAATTTGTTCTCAGCACCCTTTTTACAGGTACCACCACCTTCATCATCCTACTGATTTCGGGACACATGCTGGAACTGCCTTCGAACGACACCGCCTTTTTCGCCACCGCCATTCTTTTACTCAGTATCGGACTAAACGCCATCGCCGTCGGTTTCGGCACCATTTTCCCAAATTTGAAAGAAACCAATTCAGCAAAAATTGTCTCCGGCTTCGGCGGCACGCTCTGCCTGATTATCAGCTTTGCCTACGTCGCCCTGTTCATCGGCAGCCTGGTATTCGCTCGATTAGCCCTTTTAAAAACCACCTCTTCTCCCGGAATAATCGATGTATTCGAAAATCGAGCCGCCCTCATCGCCCTTTCAACGGCATTCATCACCACAGCTCTAGCCACAATCCTACCTATTGCATTTTCCATAAAAACAATAAAAAAGCTGGTATTTTTAGATAAATTATAATATTAATAGATCTTAATTAACCTTAAGACCTATGAGCTCAGCAACCAAGATTGATAATCAAGATGTATTGATTCACTTCGACGACAATCCTTTTGAGGCCGTCACTCCCTATCAGGAAGATTTTGAGGATCAAGTTCATGAAGCGCAAGAGCAGTTGCAGGAACTCCGTCAAAAGCAGGAGGCTGTAGAGCGTCAGAAAATCGAGTTGGAAGATCTCCATCGAAAAAAAGACGATTTCATGAAAGGTCGCACCGAAGTGAGCGACAAGCTTTCACGTTGCATCACCGCCCTGGACAGAGAAGCCGTTGAGGCGCAGAAGAAAGCTGATCTTTACCTCGACACCAAAGAATCTTTCGAACATCAATTGAAAATCGTGCAAGCTCTCAGACCGGAAGTTTGGAGCCGCAGTGAATCAGTGAATTGCGAAATGAGTTGAACCGTTCCATCGAAAAAATCGGAGACGCTCAGGATGAAATCCACAAGTCCTCTCATGTCCTCGAAGGCATGAAATCCGTTCCAAAACTTAAAACCCGCTCCATTCGCGGCGCTTTGTCCTCTGGTGACGAAACCAGTTTTTCCTATTGGATGGTGCGCGGTCTGGCATTCACCCTGCCCTTAATGCTTGTGGCGTCTCTCGCTCTGGCTATTCATTATTTTTCGGGCAATTGACATATATTGCTTAAAGCGCCACCAGCCCTTTAAGCAATTTCTCCCCATAGCTCTCCTTGCCAAGGTCGAATCAACTATCGCGCCATGATGAAAAAACGTCGATCCTCACGCTCTCCAGGAAAAAAACCTGCAAAACGAGGCTCCCAACGTAGGGAACTGGAAGAAACAGAGCATAAGCTTCACGCCAAAATTGGACAGCTCGAAGATTTCATTGCCAGCTCTCCCTTCCGGGAAGGAAAACGTGAAATTTCAACCCGGGACATCATAGCTCCTCCCGAACGAGCGCGGACGACTAGTCCAAGAAGAAAAAAAAGGTTAAACAAACACATGCAGACAGCGCGTCAGGAACGACACCATCATCTGTTTAATTTCCTCTGCCTATTCCTCTTGCTTTGCGCTATGCTCTATTGGCTTTTCAGGCCAGGTCTTCCGATGTAAACAGTGGATCTAGCCCGCATTTCTCACAACGTTTCTTTCACCAACAAAAGGAGATATTTGTCAGGTCAAAGCGGGGCCTACTAGCTCCCAACTGGGTCAGCCAAAGCCAATCCTCTGCAAACGTATTCTGCTAGATCTCGGTACATTTGCACCTTGTCATCTTCCAATCGCTCATCAGGCTTGGCCATACGATACGCCAAGTGATTCAGGGTAACCGAATTCTGAAGCATATCTACAGGGTCACGATTGTCTTTTTCGATGAACTCATCGATCACTCCCGCCAAGTATTCGGGATTTCGTAACGCGACGTAACCTTGAGGAAATCCGGACCAGATTAATTCCTCAATCATCTCACGCTGAGTCTTCATGAATGCTTCTTCAGACATTATCAGGTATTATGCTCAAAAACCCCCGACTAAATAAAGAAAAATCGTTAGTAAAATGCATTTTTTTCTCAAAAATAATCGCATGAATGCTCATAAGCCCCTCATCAGCAGTTCATCACTACTCGTTTCCTACCGATACCAAATCTCCCCGGGAATTTCGACAGTAGATATGCCCACCCGCCAGAACCGGTGGGGTCCAGCATAGCCCTCCCAGGACCTGAACCCGATTATTCAGCTCAAACTTATCGGGAGACAGCATTGCCATGATCAATTCTCCTCGTTCGGTCAAGATCACCAACTGCTTTCCGCAAACGATCAATGACCCGCAACCCAGTAGTCTTTCCGGCCCAACTCGCCACCGCTCGTTCCCCGTCTTCAAGTCCATACACACGAACTCACTTGGCCTTCCTCGATGAGCCGTTCCGTCAAAACCATACAGATGACCATCAACCAGCACACTGTTGTTCATGTGATTGCTCATGACAGGTTTTTCGTAAACCTTCTTCAGCCCACCTGCGCTGAAATCAAATAGGGCGCAGCCTCGATCATAACCCGTCGAAATAAAAATGTAGCGCTTATCCGTCACGATAGGGGTGGTGGAATTGGTGTTGAAAGGTGATTCCCATTTGGTGAAAGCCAAGCTCTTCCCGTTTGCCATATCCAGGACAACCAGACCGTCAGTTTTTAGCACCGCCAAACACTCACGGCCAGAAACATCCTGAAATGCCGCCGGAGTTCCATAGGCAGGTCGGTAGGTCTTGCTTTTCCACAGCTTCTTACCAGATTTTTTTTCGAGACAGAAAGTCGCTCCCGCTTCGATGATCAGCCGCTCTCCAAGCACTAACGGAGATGCTGAAAACCCCCACTCCGGAGGCTGGCTCATCCCGACTTCATCCTTCATGTCAACTTGCCAAAGACGCTTCCCCCTCGCCAATGAATAACAGTGCAACTGGCCATCACGGCTCAGAGTGTAAACACGATCCCCGTCGATAAGAGGGGTCGCCGCTGGGCCCCCTACATGCAGATTATCCAATAATGGCGCGGCATAAGAATCCGACCACACAACCTTGCCCGTTTTCACATCCAGGCACCATACCGTTTCCCTGCCTCCTTCCTTTTTTCCATCATGCCCCATGGTAATGAGCCGATCACCTACCACCACCACACTCGAAAATCCGATCCCAATCTTGACCCGCCAGTTTATTTTTTCCAGATCAGCCGGAGGGTTTTTCGCTACTATTCCATTTTTTCCAGGCCCCATCCAATTCGGCCAGTTTTCCGCAAGCGACAAACCCGCCAGCCCCCATAACAATACCAATACAAAAAAACCTATCGCGGCTCTCTTTTCTTTCTTCCCGCTTAGTGTTTTCGCCGGGTTCTCATACCAGAACACCCCCAGATTATCGCGCTCCTCACAGGTCATCAAGTCGAGGTCACCATCACCATCCAGATCGATCAATTCGATGCGGTCAAATTTCACTCCCTCTGGACCACCTATATCCTTAAAATCCAAAACTGTTTTGGAAGCCCGAGAGCCATCCTCATCGTAAGCTATATAGAAACAACCAGACAAGTCTCCCTCTGCACGTTCACAGGTAACCACATGATTGAGACTCCCATCCCCATCTATGTCAGCAACTCTAATCGCTTTAGCCGTGCCGAAACGATCCAAAGGTATCGCCGTTTGCATCTGGTCCTGAATCCATGTCTCACTCGCTTTTTCCGGCTGATACAGGCCGCCAATTTGACCTAGACGCACCGCCACCACAATATCCAAACGCTTGTCGTAATTTCGATCGACAATATCGAGAAACATCACTTCTTCCCCTCCAAACCCCAGCAGCACAGGCTTGGCGAAAAACTCCGGACCTCCCACTTTTTCCAACCACCAGACTCCGGACGACTTACCTTTGCGATCGGAGAACACCACATCCTGATCACCATCCCCATCGAGATCCACGGCGCGAATCGACATGATCCATCCGGCTTCGTAAAGGCGGTGATAAGTCCATTGACTCAAATCACGTCGATCCCCCTTCGGCGACTCCAACCACCCCACGCTAGCTCCGCCCGATTTGGATCCAAAAATCAAATCCACCCTGCCGTCTCCATTCACGTCAAAAGGCAAAGCAAACATCCACTTACCCTTCTTTTCCAAAGCAGGCACCGTTTCTGTTTCCCAGGCCTCACTCACTAGATAACGATCCTTCTCAAGTGGTGCCCAGTGCACAAACACTGACTGCGTTTTTCCCTCGGTACTCGTCACCACATCCATTGCTCCATCTCCATCCAAATCGACAAACACTGCATCCTCGCCTCCAGCCACGCGACCCACCGTTACCGCCGGCCACGGTTCTTTTGACTTCTCCGGTCCTGGATTCAAACACACACGAATCGCATCACCGTTTTCCCATGCCGTGACCACATCCAACAAACCGTCACCATTGGCGTCCGCCAAGCGAACGCCGTCCGCTCCCAACTTTCCATCGGCTTTCGATGCCGCATCAATCGTGTGACGTTTCCAGGGTTCGGCTGAAGCTACTATCGTCCCCATAAATAGGGCCAGGCAGCATGACAGAAGGGTTCTCAAAGTCGACAGAAGGTTACGCACATCAAAGCTATTACAAAAACCGAACGATTTTGCAATAGCTTCTGTCTAAACCTGAAAGCATATTAATATCATGAAAATTATCAATTCCCTTATAATCGGTGGGCTGGGCGTTTTCTCAGTGATCTTCCTTCTAAATCCCGGAGCAGGATTTTTCTTTGAAATCCCCGACAACATCCCCATCATTGGAAATCTCGATGAAGCAGCTGCAGCCGCCTTATTGATCAGCTGTCTGGCCTACTTCGGATTCGATGTGACCAGAATCTTCAAGAAGGCAGAGGAAAACAACGATCAAAAGAAAGCCGCAGGCAAAGACCCGAAAGAGGTCATCGACATTGAAACGGTCGAGCATTGAGATCAGGCATAGGCATCTTGCCCCAGAATTCATGGAGCGAATTACGCCACCGTTCTCAGATGAGAAATTTTTCAGCTGAAACGACTAAACA
>JAADHD010000254.1 GCA_013152075.1 Verrucomicrobiota bacterium
TACTGTGATCACACTATAATGGCTACTAACTAACCCTTCACACTCGAAGACGAAACTCTAGAAAAATCCTCTTAATTTCAGCTACAGCATCTTCCGATATATCATCTTCAATATCTAGCTTAATCATGAGTTCAAGCCTATTTGCAGTGAGTCTCATCTCTTTCCGATTTGACACCTCGTCGCCACTCAGTTGGTCATTTTTTTTATTCCGCTTCAGGTAAGTCTTCACAGCATCGACAATCATTGCCACTGACGCACCTCGATTGACTTCAAACCATAACAATTCTCTTCCTCGTTTTTCTGCGGCGGATTCATATTCACCGAGTGTGTAATCCCAAGGAGTTTTAGGTCTAAACTTATGAGGCCCTTCCATTACTATCTGCTGCGATTCCGCCGTTATGGCAATTAAGGGCCGAGTAAGCGAAGGTCGTGATGGTAGCCACACATTATTAGGAAAGTTGTCCTTGGCTTTAGAAAAAATCGCAATTCCTGTCATGAATTTTTGTCTACCTCCATCGTGGAGACACAAGAATGGTCCGGCACCCTCATCAACATTCCTTCCTTCATCATCCATAGCTGATGTTTTATCGCCCCCCCTTTCAGTGTTGTTTCTTAATTTAGATGATGCCCATGAAAGATGGCCCCATAAAGCCAATGATTCAATAAGTGGCCATCCTCGATTTTCCCATTGCTTCGAAAACTTGATAAAGCTTCCACTAAATTTATCAGAGCTAACTTCAGGCTGGCTATTTTTAATCTGTCGATACTCATCTCGAATCGATTTCAGATCGGGATGCCTCCTCAGTATCTCCCATAGCCATGGCTCAAGTTTGATTTGCATCCGATTTCGGGTGTCAGGCTCGCCTAGATCAGGATTATCAAGGTCTACATCTGGAAGGCCTTTCTCTACCTCCTTTTTCCCCCACCAACGATCCAAACGGTAACTTGGGGCCGCACATTTTTTGTACCAACGTAGTTGATCTAGATCCCAGTTCGGCATGATCTCATAAAAACTACTACTTACGAATCAATGCGAGCAAAAAGGCCCACAAATTGTTGGCATACGTGTTGGCATACGTGTATTTTGGAGTGCGTTTTTTAGCCGTAACTCGTTAACTGTCAAGTAGAGGTGGCTCGGGACGGAATCGAACCGCCGACACAAGGATTTTCAGTCCTCTGCTCTACCAACTGAGCTACCGAGCCGCTTTCGGTATTTGCCTGGTTTTGAAACCGGACAAACCCCCTCCACCCTCACAGGCGGAAAGAGCGATACACTTAGCCTGACTCTCCCAAATTGACAACCAGAAAATAATCTGTGCTCTCAAGCCCCGCTCACCTGAGCAGAATCGACCTGCATAATCTTCGCATCGACGCGCTTGGAATCCAGCCAATTGAGATGCGTGGTGGTGACGAGCTTTTGTGACCCTTCGGGCCAGGCGGCCATCAGGGCATTGCGGCGATCGGGATCAAGTTCGCCAAAAACATCGTCGATGAGCAAAACCGGTGCTTGCTCGGTTTTTTCAATGAACAAACGGCTTTGAGCCAATTTTAATGATAGTGCCAGAGTGCGTTGCTGCCCCTCCGAGGCAAATTTTGCGGCCGGCATTTCGTTTACCGTAAACACAAGGTTATCCCGATGTGGCCCAGCCAGGGTTTGGCGACGGCGCTGCTCGTCAGATCGACGACGAAACAGTTCGGCCCCAAGATCGTCACCTTCACCGGAAGCCGCTGCGTAATCAATGCCCAGAATCTCATCCTGCTCGCTGATCTGTTTCTGCGAGGCCGCCGCCAGTGGGGCCAGGGCAGTGACCAATTCTCTCCGGTGACGAGTTAGCACTTCCCCGTTTTCGATGAGAATTTTAGTGTAGGCGTCAATTTGATCCCATTTGGGAGAGGCGTCGCGTTTGAGTAAAAAATTTCGTGAGCGCAATGCACGTTCGTAGGCCTTGAGTGCCGGACGATAAAGCGGATAAATCTGGGACGCCATGAAGTCGAGGTAACGTCTTCGCGGCCCCCCGCCGTCTTTGACCAAAGTCAGGTCATCGGATGCGATCCAAACAACCAGACCACTGTAGCGCAAATACCCCGACGAACGTCCCTGGGTTTCTCCATCCACGGCCAGCTTTCTCCCGCTTTTGCTGGTGTTCCGCAAACTTAATCCGGAATCCCCGAACTGCCCGTTCAACGAAAACCCCTTACCCGCTCCGGGCCCGACCCGGCTCAGGTCAGCCAAAGCAGAGGTTCTCGGTGACTGCAGTCGTAGCAAAACACAAGCCGCTTCGAGAATGGACGTTTTGCCCTGAGCGTTGTTACCAACAAAAATTGTCAGCCCCTCTTGCAATTCGAGCCGCAATGATTCGAAACAGCGAAATTGATTCAGTTCAAGAGACGACAGCATGACAGCGATAAATGCAATGATCTCACAGTGACACAAGTAAAACATTCTGCGCGATCTTTTCGTTGAATTTCAGGCCTTTGAGTGCATCTTCTGAGCGTTTCTCATGGCTCAGAAATTTCAGACTCTGCCGGGATTTCGCGATTTTTACCCGGCTGACTGCGCCGCACGCAACTACCTTTTCGGAAAATGGCGTTCGGTGGCGCAAGCCTATGGTTTTGTCGAATACGACAGCCCCATCCTCGAGCCGACGGATTTATACAAACGCAAAAGCGGGGAAGAGATCGTGCACCAGCTGTTTTGTTTCACCGATAAAGGTGAGCGGGATGTGTCGATGCGACCGGAGCTGACCCCTTCACTCGCCCGCATGGCCGCTGCCCGGCAGCGTGATTTCAAAAAACCGCTGAAGTGGTTTTCCATCGGTCAGTTCTTTCGCTACGAAAAACAACAGAAGGGCCGGCTGAGGGAATTTTATCAGTTCAACTGTGACATACTGGGCGAACCCTCTCCAGCAGCAGATGCTGAACTGGTTGCACTCTCCATCGACTTGATGCGCAGCCTCGGTTTCGGGCCTGATGACTTTGCGATTAAACTGAGCGATCGAACGGCATGGTCAATCTTCATCGAACAAGCCGGTATCGACGCTGAAAAAACGGATGCTTTTCTGCAAGTAATCGACAAACTTGAGCGCGACAAAGCCGAAAAGCTGGATGAAAAACTCGGCGAGCTGGGAACCAGTCTGGAAGCGGTCAGAGAATTCATCGATTCCGGCACAGCGGAATCTGAATGCGAATCCCTGCAGCAAATCCTCGGTGACCTGAAAGCGCGGGGGATGTCCGATTTCATTCGCATCGATCTGAGCATCGTTCGCGGATTGGCCTATTACAGCGGCCCGGTTTTCGAAGTGTTTGATATTGGCAAGGGCATGCGCGCCGTCGCTGGCGGCGGGCGCTATGATCAACTCGTTCAATTGATCGGTGGTGTTGATCTGCCTGCCACAGGATTTGCCATGGGCGATGTGGTGGTAACGGATCTAGTCCGAGAGACACCAGCTGCCAATGAACAGTTCGAACAGGCGATCAAAAAAGCAGAAGCGATCGACGCTTTCGTCATTATCGCGGATGAAGAACAGCGGCCGCAGGGCTTACAAACCGTCCAGCAACTTCGCGAGAGCGGATTACGGGTCAATTTCCCACTGGTCCCCGCAAAGATCGCCAAGCAATTTCAAAGCGCCGGACAGCAAGGCGCTCAACTCGCGATCATCATCGGATCCGAGTATCCGGAACTGACGATCAAAGATCTGTCTACCAGAACCGAAGTCGTTTGTGATATCAACGATCTCAGCACCAAGATGACTGAACTCTTGCGTCCGCAGTGAGAATCGCTACCGTCTGTCCCTTTTCCGCAGCATCACCAATTGAATTATGAGCAACATTTACCGCACCCACCACTGCAACGAGTTACGTAAAGATCAGGTCGGCGACACCGTCACCTTGACCGGTTGGGTGAATTCCACCCGTGACCACGGCGGCGTGATTTTCATCGACCTGCGCGACCGAGAGGGCCTCACCCAAGCGGTGTTCCGTCCAGCGGAAAGCGGCGATGCCGCGAAGGTCAGCCATAAGCTACGCGCAGAGGATGTGATCACCATCATCGGTCGTGTGGATGCACGCCTGGAAGGCACGATCAATGACAAGCTGGCTACCGGGGACATTGAAATCCTGGTTGAAAAAGTCGACATTCTCAACAGCGCTGCGGTACTGCCCTTCCAATTGGACAAGGACAATCTGCATGAGGATACGCGAATGAAATATCGCTACCTCGACCTGCGCCGCCCACGCATGGCACGTAATTTGAGGACCCGCCACGTGGTGACCAAAGCTACCCGAGACAGCCTCGACGAAGCGGGTTTCATCGAAATTGAAACACCAGTGCTTTCGAAAAGCACGCCGGAGGGAGCACGTGACTTTCTGGTGCCCTCACGACTGAACCCAGGTAAATTTTACGCCCTGCCCCAGGCTCCCCAGCAATACAAACAGCTGCTGATGGTTGGTGGGGTGGAACGCTACTTCCAAATCGCTCGTTGTTTCCGCGATGAAGATTTGCGTGCGGACCGCCAACCCGAATTCACCCAGGTCGACATCGAAGCTTCGTTTGTCACCGTGGATGATATTCTGGAGCTCGTTGAGGGAATGCTCGGCCGCATTTTCAAGGATGCCCTCGACGTGACTGTGCCTGCAAAATTCGAGCGAATCACCCACGCCGACGCGATGAATGACTACGGAAGCGACAAGCCCGAGCGACGCTTTGGGATGAAATTGACCGACCTGAGTGATGTGTTTGCCGAGAGCAGCTTCAAAGTTTTCAAAGGAACGCTGGACAATGGAGGCGTGGTCAAAGCGATCAACGCCAAGGGTTTCGCCTGTGTCACCACCGGACAAATCAACCGACTGACTGAACTCGCCCAGGAAACCGGCGCCAAAGGCCTCGCCTTTATCAAAGTTGAAAACGGAGAGTGGAAATCACCCATCGTGAAATTTTTCAGCGAGGAGGAAAAAGCCGCATTGACCGAGAAAATGAACATCGAAGAAGGTGACCTCATCCTCTTCGGTGCAGACAAATGGAAAATGGTCTGCGAAGTGCTCGGACGTATTCGCCTCGAAGTGGCCAAGATTCAGGACTTATTGAAAGACAACAAGGAATACGATTTCCTCTGGGTCACCGAATTTCCGCTGCTCGACTTCGATGAAGAGGAAGGCAAATGGAACGCCGTGCACCATCCCTTCACCCGTCCTGTCGCCGAGGACATGCATCTGCTCGAAAACGAAGAGACTTATGGTCAAGCGCGAGCCGAAGCCTACGACGTCATTTTGAATGGCACCGAATTGGGCGGCGGCAGCCTGCGAATCCACGAATCGGCACTGCAGCAAAAGCTGTTCAGTATTCTCGGCATCGATGAGGAAACCCAGAAAACCGAATTCGGACATTTGCTCGACGCATTCAGTTTCGGCGCTCCTCCCCATGGCGGAATCGCCCTCGGCCTGGATCGCTTGGTAATGTTGGTCTGCGGAGAGGATAGCATCCGCGAGGTGATGGCATTCCCGAAAAACAACAAGGGGCAAGACCTGATGAGCGCCAGCCCAGCCGACGTGGAGTTCAAACAACTGCGAGAGTTGTATGTGAAAACCACCTTGAAAGAAAAAAAGGAAGACTAATTCCTAGCCGCGCACAACAGCAAGCGCCCCTCTCAGCCCATTCTCCCGCACAAAACGAGAAAATCCTCGGAGATCAAGGCTAACTCTACTCTTGAACGCCACAAATATTTGTCCGGCCGGACAAATATTTGTGGCGTTCAATGGTGATTTATGTTTACTATTTTGCTATGCAAGCAAAAACTGAACTACTCCTATACCAGTTGTTGTGGTTAGGGAGCCAAATTAAATACCCTACCTTTCACAGTCTTTCATCTAGCTTCGAGTCATGGGCCTACTCCAAGGGTTTACTACAAA